>JAJZWW010000169.1 GCA_021846485.1 Actinomycetes bacterium | reverse complement strand
GGTGAGCGCGACCTGGAACAGCTTCTGCTCGCCCCGGGCGATCCCCTGGGCGAGGTCTCGGGCGTCGGTGGCGGCGACGTCCACGTCGGGGTCGGCGAGCCGTCCCTTCGCCGCGTCGGCCCGGCGTCCCGATTCGAGTCGGGCCAGCTGGCGGCGGAGCCGGTCGGCGGCGATCGCCGGGGGCACCGGGACGATCCCGAGCGCGACGTCGAGCCGGCCGGGGTGGGTAGACAGCGGCTCCAGCCAGCCCCGGCCGACCTCTCGGGGGTAGCCGGTGACGGCGAAGGTCCTGCACCACTCCCCCCCGACGACCACCGCCCGAGGGAGCACCTCGAGCGCGTCGGGGCCGAACACGGCCGGCGGACGGAGCGGCGGGACGCCGACCAGCTGGCCGAGGAGCCGGCGCACCAGGCGGCTCACCGGTCCGCCTCCGCCGCCTGCCGGTCGTCACACCTGTCGTCGCGCCTGTCGTCCTTGCCGGGGGTGACGATGCTGGCTCGGGCGGTGATCGTCTCGCCGGGCGCCGCCATGGCAACCGGTCGGAAGCCCCCGGCAGGGTCGAGGGCGGCCCACAGGCAGCTGGTGGCAGCCGGGCCGTCGAGGACGCGGAGCGTCACCCCGGCGGCGCCGAGCGCGCTGACAGCCTCCTCGGCCCGACGAAGGAGCCGCTCCCGCCCGCCGCCGTCGCCGGTGGTGGCTCGGGGTTGGCGGAGCACGACGAGCACCTCTCGGTGCAACAGGCGGCGGCGCTCGGCGAGCTCGGCGAGGAACCCGGCGTGCTCCCTGGCGGCGGCTTCGAGACCGGGGTGGGCGAGCCCTGGGGCGGCGTCGAGGATCGCGTCGATCATCGAGGTGAGGTCGACCGGTTCGGCGCGCACGACCACCTGGGCCGGTTCGCTGAGCGAGTTGCACCAGCGGGCGAACCCGGCGACGAGCGCCTCCTGCTCGGTCGGGGTGCGCAGCGCGAAGGTGACCGAGCTGGCCCGGCAGATCACGACCAGGCCGTCGGCGCCGAGGTCGACCACCCCGTCACCGTCGATGCTCGACAACGGCAGCCGGAGAGGGGCGGGCAGCGGGCCGGGCAGCGCCTGCACCCACGCCGGGGTGCCGGGGACACCGTCGGGGGCGGGGACCAGCCGGCGTGGGGCGCGCAGGTGGCGCCAGGCGGCGACCACCAGCCGGTCGGCGGGCTGGCCTTCGAGGTGTCCGAGGGCGAGCACGCTCGCCACGCCGGCGATCGGCGCGCCGGCCGCGGCGAACCCGGCGAGGGGGACGAGATGGCGGGTGGCGAGATAGGCACCCCACACCAGCACGCCGGCTGCGGCCAGAATGGCGAGCTGGCGGGCGGTGAGCCCGGCGAGCAGCTTGTCGGGGCGTCCGACATCGGCGGGGATCCGCACCCGACCCGATCCCTCCTCGCCGGCGGCGGTCACAGCCCGACCCCCGCGGCGAGCGCCTTGATGCCCTTGTAGACCACCAGGTCTCGCACGACGCTGCGGGCACCGCCCCGGCGTCGGGACCCCGAGAACACCATGCGGCCGACCCAGGTCGGGATCTTGACCAGCACCCAGCACAGACAGGCCGAGACCAACAAGTCGACCAGCCCGCCCGACGACGCGATCCCCAGGTTCGCCGCCCCACCCGAGGCGAAGAAGATCCGCAGCGCGCAGATGAGCACGAGCGACTGGGCGACTTGGACCAGAAGCGCCCCGGCGAACCCCCGCCACCACAGCCGGGCGAGGCTTTCGGTCTGGGGGAGGGCGTGGCAGACGAGCGCCAGGGGGGCGGCCACCACCAAGACGACGACGAGCGCCAGGCGGATCACGTAGGTGGCGAGCAGCACCACCGCCAAGACGGCCACCACCGCGCCGAGCAGCACCAAGAAGATGCCGCCCGAGGCGAGCGAGCCGAGGACCAGCTGGCGCAGCACGACGGCCGCCTGGGTGGGGTCGACGCCGGTGCCGAGCAGCGCCTTGGAGAACGCGTCGGCAGTCGAGATGAGAAGGCCTGCGAGCGACAGGCTGGCGTTCACCGCGACGGCGGCGAGCACGATGCGCGGCAGGACGTCTTTGATGGCGGTGCGGGTCTGGACGGTCTCATGGCCCATCACGATCGCCCCGCCGACGAGGACGAACAGCACCAGGCAGGCATCGGCGATCCCGGCCGCCATCTCCCACAGCTGGCCGACCCGGCTCTGGGCGGTGACGTTCGGGGTGGCGAGAAGCGTGTGGCCCATGACGTCCAACACCGGGTTCAAGGCGTCGGTCACGACGCTTCGGAACCAGTCGTCGAGTGCGGCCTCGATCTGGCCGGGGATGTCGAACAGCCCCGGCGAGGGTTGGGTGCCACCCGACACGCTCCCCCCGCCCCCCGAGGCCGGCACGGTCGGCGTCCCGGTCGGGGACGGGCCGACTTCGATCGGCGCCGGCGTGCCGCCGCTGCCCGTGGTGGCCGAGCTGTCGCCCGTCGACGAGACGAGCACCGCGCTGACCGTGCGGCAAGGCGCGTTGCTGGCCGAGGCGGGATGGGCGAGCAGGCCGAGCACCACGAGCGCGACCGGCGCGGCGAGCACCGCCACGGCGAGGCGGTGGCGGCGGGCGACGCCTGCGAGACCTGCGCGGTTGAGCGGCGTCGGGCGGGTCATCAGAACAGCTGGGCCAGGATCGAGACGAGCAGCGGTGCGAGCGCGGCAAGCGCGTAGCCGATGGCCGCCGACTTGAGGGCGATCTTCGCCTTCTCCACCTGGCTCGGGTCGCCCCCTGCGGTCAGGTAGCGCAGCCCGCCGACGGTGAGGAACAGCGTGGCGACCGCGGCGAGGATGCCGACCAGCCAGTTGCGCAGGTTGTCGATGACCGAGGTGAGGCTCGTCGCCGTGCTCCCCGCGGCGAACGCCGGCGGGGCGATGACGACCAGCGCCACCACGGCCGCGGCGACAGCGGGCAGCGCCACCTCGCCGAGACGGCGAGCCATGCGGCAAAGCCGCGATCGCTGGCTCGACCTCGACGGCCGGTGTGAGGTGGGACACGGAGACGGGGTGGAGCAGGGGGTGGGATGGGTCGTGGTGACCTCCTTCGAAGAGCAGCTGGCAGGACGGGGATGGGCGGGTCGGGGTCGGCCCGGCGTGGGCGGGGGAACCGGGAAGGGCACTGCTCACCTCCTGGGTTGAGTTGGCGGTTGGCACGCCGCCGGCCGCCGGTTGGTGGCCCGCCCGGAGCGGGGCCGACCCTCACCACCCAAATAGGGGGTCGAGGCCGAAAACCGGACACCAGAACTTGAAGAACCTTGCGTGCCGTCGTCGCGGCCGGGATCGTCGCGGCCGGGATCGTCGCGGCCGGGATCGTCGCGGCCGGGATCGTCGCGGCCGGGATCGTCGCGGCCGGGGTCCTCGGACCGGGCGGCGCGCCTTGGCAGTGGCGGTCCGCCGAGCCACTCGACGAGGCGGGCCTCCGCGCGCCGGCGCCGGTGGCGGACCGAGTCGACCGCCATCCCCATCGCAGCTGCCGCCTCGGCCAGGCTCATCCCACCCAGGCGGGTGTCGCCGATCAGCGCCGCGTCGCCGGCCTCGATCACCTGCTCGGCGACCGCCTCGGCCAGCACCAGGTCTGGATGGCCGTAGGGGCGGGCGGGGACCTCCGAGCAGCGGTGGCGTCCGGGGCGTCCCACCTCGGAGAGCTCCTTGGCGACGAGGGTCTTCGCCCGGTCTCTTGCCAGCCAGATGAGCCGAGCCGCCAGACGCTGCCGTCCGGGGTCGGTCTTGGCGATCCCCTCGATGAGGCCGGCCAGGGTCTCGGCCTCGATGTCGGCCGCCTTGTGCGGGCACACCTCGCACAGCCCCGAGGTCGCCCGGCGCAACCCGAACAGCAGCACCCCGGCCAACCCCACCGTCCAGCGCCCACCCTCGCTGCGGGCCCGGCCCACCAGGATCGAGATGGCCGCGTTGCGGACCCGGTACGACGTCGAGGGGTGCAACAGGATCGCTCGCAGCTCGGTCAGCGGAAGCTCCCGGGCGGGCAGGCCGGGCACCGCCGCCGCCTCCAGGGCGAGCGGGCGGGGCCCTGCGCACAGCAGGACGAAGGCGTCCTCCAAGGTGTCGAACGGGCCCTCCGGCACACGGCGTGACAGGGTGGTCATGGCAGCTCCCTTCTCGGTGGAGCCGCCATCGCGCCCTGGGTACTACTGCACGATTGCTACACATCTGCCCCGGTGAGCAGACCCTCGTGCTCCTACAGCCGTGCAGTAGAGGAGCCGAGATGCCCAGGCGGGCTCGCGTCAACCCAGGTCAGCCGCTACTACACACCTGACGCAGCGCCCAGACCGGTGCCCGAACCGGACCCGGCAGCCCGCCCGAGAAAAATCTGGGCGGGCGGGCCATCCGCGCCGTCCGCGGGTCTTCTGCGGCGGCTACTCCAGCAGTGCAGTAGGGCTACGACAGCCGTGCAGTAGCCGCCCGCCGGACGCCCCCAGCCGGGTCAGGCGACAATGACGTAGCGACGTGGGCGCTCGGTGACGAGGCGGACCGCCCCGTCTGCTTCGAGCCGGGAGAGGGCGTTTCCCACCGCGCCCGACGACTTGCCCCCGAGGCCTTTTGCCACCGCGGCAGGGCCGAGGCCGTCGGCGCCGCCGCGGGCACCCAGGTAGTCGAGCACAAGCGAGCGGAGCGCACCCCGCCCCAACCGACCGGTCTCCGCCGCACCGACCACGGCGACCACTGCGTCGCCGACATCGCCGCGCCCTGGATCGTCGCCGACGACAGCGGCCGGATCCGATGCGGCGACCATGTCCTGCTCACCTCCGGCGATGTCGTTCTCGCCCCCGGCGGTGTCGGCTTCGACGAGATGCCAGCGGTCCGCCAGCTGCCGGCCACCGTCACGGCCGCCTGGGTCACGGCGGGCGACGCCGCGGTCCTCCATCGCGGCCAGAACCTTCGCCGCCGTCGACCGGCCGATGCCTGCCACCTCGGCCACCTGGGCTGCGGTGGCGCCGGGGTGGCCGGCGAGCACGGCGGCAACGGCGTCATTCGGATCTTGCTTGGTGGTGGACATGACCTACCCCTTTCGTGTGGTGGTGCTCGGGTCCTGACGAGCTACCTCCGCCGCGCACAGCAGCTCAAGACGACCGGAGAGAAAAAGTGGTGTCCGGAATTGCTCCGTCGACCCCTATTTGGCGGGTGGCACGCCTTCTCCGGCCGTGGGCCGCCCATGGCCACGACCACCACCCCCCGAACCCCCACCCGGCAGGACCCCGACCGCCAGCCCGCTGACGCCAATCACTCCGGCTCTCAGCACGGGCCACGCCCGGTGCCGCTCGCCGTCTGGCCGGTCGGCCAGCGAAGTGCCCAGTACCAGCGGGCCGGCCGCTACCACCCCGGCTGCACCACCCATCCCGGAAAGATGCTCCCCGACCTCGCCCGACGCATCGTCGTCGAGTACAGCCAACCCGGCGCGCTGGTCGTCGACCCGATGGCCGGCACCGGCACCACCTTGGTCGAAGCCGCCCTTGTCGGTCGGCGGGCGGTGGGTGTTGAGCTCGAAGCCCGCTGGGCCGAACTCGCCCGGGCCAACGCGGAGCATGTCCTCGACCCCGGCGCCCGAGCACTGGTCCGGGTGCTCCAAGGGGACGCCACCGACCTCGCCACCCTCCTCGGCGAGGACGCCGGAGAAGTCGACCTCATCTGCACCTCCCCGCCCTATGCGTGTGACGTCGGCAACCTCGACACCACCAACTGGGGGGCCGGGCACAACCTGTGCGCGACCGCCGAGCGCAACTACTCGGCGGATCGGGCGAACCTCGGCCACGCGCGGGGCCCGATGTATGCGCAGGCGATGGCCGCCGTCTACGGCGCGTGTCGGGCGGTGCTCCGACCGGGCGGGATCCTGGCGGTGGTCACGAAGAACACCCGACGAAAAGGCCACCTGTTCGACCTCGCCGGGCTGACCGTCGCCCTCGCCGAGGCAGCCGGGTTCACCTACCTCCAGCACGTGATCGCCCTGCACGCCGCGGTCAGAGACGGCGACCTCGTCGCCCGCCCCTCGTTCTGGCAGCGCACCCAGACCAGCAAGGCCGCCGCCCGAGGAGAAGCCGTCCACCTCGTCGTCCACGAGGACCTCTGCGTCTTCTCCGCCGGCCCCGCCCAGCTCACCTCATCCTCGAAGGAGACCGCCCGTGCCCACTGACCTTGCGCTGTCGGTCTGGCCGACCGCCCAGCACCCCGCCCGCGCCCAACGCAAGGGGCGCTACGTCGAGCTGTCGGGAACCCACCCCGCCCGGATGCTCCCCGCCATCGCCCAGCGAGCGATCGCCACCTACAGCCGTCCCGGCGACCTCGTCCTCGACCCGATGTGCGGGATCGGCACCACCTTGGTCGAAGCCGTCCACCTCGGCCGTGACGCGATCGGCGTCGAGTACGAAGAGCCCTGGGCCGAGCTCGCCCGAGGCAACCTCGCCCACGCCCGCTCCCAGGGGGCCACCGGGCACGGCGAGGTGATCTGCGGGGACGGCCGCCACGTCGCCTCGCTCGTCGACCCCGCCGCACGCGGCCTCGTCGCCCTCGTGCTCACCAGCCCGCCCTACGGCTCGTCGCTGCACGGCCAGGTGAAAGCGATCCCCGGAGCGGGCGTGCAAAAGAGCCACGACCGCTACTCGAACGACCCGGCCAACCTCGCCCACGTCGGCCTCGCCGGCCTGCTCGACGCGATGCGGGTCATGCTCGGCGGCGCGGCCGTGCTGGCTCGCCCCGGGGGGTTCGTCGCCATGACCCTTCGGCCCTGGTGGCGAGGCGGTCGGCTCATCGACCTCCCCGGCGCGCTCGCCCGCGTCGGCGAAGACGCCGGGCTTGTCCTCCACGAGCGAAACGTCGCCCTCCTCTGCGGGCTGCGCGACGACCAGCTCGTCCCACGAGCCTCGTTCTTCGCCCTCGAACAAGTCCGCCG
>JAJZWW010000168.1 GCA_021846485.1 Actinomycetes bacterium | reverse complement strand
GCCCTTCGGGCGGCGGCAAGACCACCGCCTTGAAGCTCATCGGCGCCAACATCGCGGTGATACCCCGGCTCCTCGGCTGGCCGAAGTCCGAGATCGCCTCCCGGGTGGCCGAGCTGCTCGAGCTCACCGGCATGCCGGCCGGCTACGCCAAGCGCTACCCCGCACAGCTGTCGGGGGGCCAGCAGCAGCGGGTCGGGCTGGCCCGCGCCCTGGCGGCTGACCCGCCGGTGATGCTCATGGACGAGCCGTTCGGGGCGCTGGACCCGATAACCCGCGCTCGCATCCAGGACGAGTTCCTCCGGCTGCAAAAGGAGCTGCGCAAGACCGTGGTGTTCGTCACCCACGACATCGACGAGGCGATCAAGATGGGCGATCGCATAGCCGTCCTCCGAGAGGGCGGGGTCCTCGCGCAGTACTCGAGCGCCGACGACCTCCTCGGCCACCCCGCCGACGAGTACGTGGCGAGCTTCGTCGGGGCCGACCGGGGCCTGAAACGGCTCTCGCTGCGGACCGTGGCCGAAGTCCCGGGATGCCTCGGCCCGGCTCCCACCAGCAGCAACGGGCTGCCCACCGTCGACGCACCGACGACCCTCCGGGTGGTCCTCTCGACTCTGTTCGACCACCGGGCAACCGAGGCGGCGGTGCGCCGCGACGGCGCGGTCGTGGGACGCATCACCCTGGAGCAGATCCACGGGGTGCTCGCCTCCGACAACCGCCCCGGCGCGGAGGCGACCGGCGGAGCGGCACCGGGGCCGGTCCGAGGGTGACGGCCCTCGCCGCCCGGGTCGGCGCCAGCGGGGCGCCGGTCATCCCCATCATCCACGCCCGGTCGAGATGCGTCACCAACCCGAGCTCGCTGTTCTGCCCGTCGTGGGTGGCGGACAACTGGACCGGCGTTCTCGAGCCCAAGCTCCTCCAGCACATCGAGATGACCGTGACCGCGGTGGCGATCGGCTTCGTGCTTGCCTTCGCCGCCGCCCTGGCGGCGCAGCGGGTCTCCTGGTTCGACCGGCTCTTCACCGGCTTCTCCACCCTCCTCTACACGATCCCGTCGCTGGCCCTCTTCGAGCTGCTCGTCCCGCTCACCGGACTGACCCTCCTCACCATCGAGATCGGCCTGGTCGGCTACACCCTGCTCGCCCTGTTCGCCAACATCCTCGCCGGGCTGCGCGAGACGCCTCCCGAGGTGGTCGGCGCGGCCCGGGGCATGGGCATGACCGAGACCCAGATCCTTCTACGAGTCCGGATGCCGGTCGCCGTGCCGACGATCATGGCCGGGCTGCGGATCGCCACGGTGATCACCATCTCGCTGGCGACGATCGCCGCGTACATCACCCCCGACGGCCTGGGCCAGCCGATCCTCGACGGGATCAGCACCGGTTTCAACACCGAGCTGATCGCCGCCGGCGGGCTCGCCATCCTCCTGGCGCTCTTCGCCGACGCCCTGCTCGTCGGGCTCCAGAGGCTCCTCACCCCCTGGCGCCGGGCCCGGGTGGACTGAGACCGCGATGAACCTGCTCACCCACGCCGCCGACTTCCTCGTCAACCACCCGGAGCTGTGGCTGACCAAGGCCGGCAACCAGGTCGTGTTGTCGGCGGCCGCCTTGGGCGTGGCCCTGGCCGTCTCGCTCCCCGTCGGGGTCGCCACCGGCCACCTCCACCGCGGCTCGTTCCTCGCGATCTCAGGGGGCAACGTCGCCCGGGCCCTGCCCACCCTGGCGGTGATCGCCGTGCTCCTCACCCTCGTGGGGATCGGCTTCCTCAACATCATGCTGGCCCTCGTCGTCCTCGCCATCCCGCCGATCCTCACCGGTGTCGAGACGAGCACCGTGTTCGTGATCGCCACGGCCTACCTGTCGAGCGTCGCCGGATCCAACGCCACGCTCGGCGCGGTGATCACCGACCAGGCCGAGTTCGGCCTCGGCGGCGTGCTCGGGGCCACCGCGGTCATCGTCGTCATCGCCTTCGCCGCGGCTGGGCTGGTAGCCGGCCTGCGCCGGCTCGCCACCCCCAAGGGCCTCAGGATCGCCCGCCAGGAGCGGACCCAGATGGTCTCGCTGGCAGGGAGCCGCACCGCCCCGCAAGAGGCCGCCCCCGCCACCTCATGACCGACACCACCCACCCCACCTCCCACGAGACCATGGAGAAGATCAAGTGAAGCCCCATCAGACCGAGACCACCACCCGCCCCCGCAGGCGGTCCCGATCCGGGCCCGCCCTGCTCGGGACCCTCGCCCTGGCCGCGCTGCTCTCCGCCTGCGGGTCCTCCTCACCGGCCAGCAGCCCGGGCGGCACGTCCGGTCCCTCGGGCACCTCCGCCTCCTCCTCGTCGACGAGCTCCACCACCTCGTCGTCCTCCAGCGCGAGCGCCCTGCCGGGGGCCGGCAAGCCGACGATCGTCCTCGGCGACAAGAACTTCGAGGAGGAGTACCTCCTCGGGTACCTGTACGCCGACGCGTTCAAGGCCGAGGGCTACCACGTCGTGCTGAAGCCCAACATCGGGGGGTCCTCGCTCATCAACCGGGTGTTCCAGGCCGGCAAGATCAACGCCTACCCCGAGTACCTCGGGGAGATAGCCGCTACCGACGCCGGCTACACCAAGCCGCTCACCTCCGAGGCCCAGACCTACAAGCTCGCCGAGGCGTACGAGCAGGCCCACGGCGCGACGGTGATGAAGCCCGAGACACCCTTCTACGACACCGACGAGCTGGTGGTCCTGAAGAGCTTCGCCCAAGCGCACCACCTCACCAACGTGGGTCAGCTGAAAGGGCTCGGGCCGATGAAGTTCTGCGACTACCCCTCCGAGGAGAACCGCTACGAGGGCTACCTGGGCCTGAAGGAGGCCTACGGGCTCACCAACCTGCAGTTCGTGCCGCTGAGCACGGGCCTGCAGTACCAGGCCCTGGACCGCCACGAGTGCACCGTCGCCGACGCCTTCTCCACCGACCCGCAGCTGCTGTCGGGCAAGTACACGCCGCTGGCCGACACCAAGCACATCTTCGGCTTCCAGCACGTCGGACTGGTGATCAAGTCCAAGCTGCTCGGTGAGCTCGGGCCCGAGTTCCAGACGATCTACGCCAAGCTGACCGACCTGCTCACCACCTCGGTCATGCAGGCGCTCAACAAGGGCGTGGTCATCGACAAGGCGAGCCCGCAGACCGTCGCCGACGCGTTCTTGAAGGCCAACGGGCTGCTCGGCAGCCGTTCCTGAGAGGGGAGGACTCCCGATGGCCGCACCTGTAGGGCTCCCGCCCCCGGTCGGGGACCGGGCCGCCGGCGGCGAGGGACCGCCGGCCACGCAACTGCGCCCCGGGCTCCGGCGCGAGGCATATCTCGACGAGGGGGTCTTCCGCCACGAACTGGTATCGGTGTTCGCCCGCAGCTGGTGCTGCGCCGCTCGCAGCGCCCACCTGGCAGCCCCGGGAAGCCAGCTCGTGGCCGCGGTGGCCGGCGAGAGCGTGCTGGTGGTGCGCCAGGCCGACGGGGGCCTGCGCGCGTTCCGCAACCTGTGCCGTCACCGGGGCGCCCGCCTCTGTCTGGAGCCCTCTCCGCAACCAGCGAGGGTGATCCGCTGCCCGTACCACGCCTGGACCTACGGTCTCGACGGGCGGCTCCTCGCCGCCCCCAACGCCCGGGAGCTCCCGCCGCTCGAGACCCTCGACCGGGGGCTCCTCGACGTGGAGGTCGAGGAGTGGGCCGGCTACGCCTGGGTGCGCCTCGAGGCGGGGACCACCTCGCTGGCCGAGGAGATCGAGCCCCAGCTGCTCGACCGCTTCGGGGACCCCGCCACCTTCGACCGCTACGGGATCGAGCGGCTCGCCGTCGGCCATGAGATCACCTACGACGTCGCCGCCAACTGGAAGTCGATCGTCGAGAACTTCATGGAGTGCTACCACTGCGCCCCACTGCACCCGGAGCTCACCGCGGCGATACCCGAGTTCCGCTCCGGCTACGGCAGCGTCAGCGGCGGGGTCGGCCGGGGAGCCCGCCTCGGACCCGACGTGGAGGCGTTCTCCGCCTCCCACCGAGCCTCCCGGCCCCGGCTACGCACCCTGAACGACACCGACGACCGGCTCTTCTACGGGGTGATCCTCCTGCCAAACGTGCTCGCCGTGCTCGTCCCGGACCACGTGGCCTTCTTCCGCATCGAGCCGCTCGGGCCCGGGCGGAGCAAGGTCCGGGTCGAGTGGCTCTTCGAGCCCGAGGCCGTCGCCGACCCCGCCTTCGACCCCTCGGAGGCAGTCAGTCTGCTCGACACCACCAACCTCCAGGACTTCTCGGCGTGCGAGCGCTGCCAGCTCGGCGCCGCCTCGACGGCATTCGACCCGGTGCTCGTCCCGGCCGAGCACGTGATGGAGACCTTCCACGGCTGGGTGGCCACCCGCTGCTCCCCCGGTCCGGCCCCAGGACCCTACTAGCCCAGCTACACCAGAGGAGACCAAGTCCCGCGGCCTTGCCGACCACCTCGAGCGCCGCAAAACCACCGGCGACATCGGGCAACCTCGATGTAGGCGTGCATCGAGTCGCCCTGCGCCGCGGATCGCCGCCCCGAGCACATCTCCGGTCGAGCGGCGCGCGCTCTGCTCGGCGTTGGCGCTGGTCGATCTGGAAGGCGGGAACCTGACAACCGCCGGTCTTCTCCCCGGTCTCCGCCGTTACGCCGACGCCACCCATCTCGCCACGGCGCTGCGCATCGCCGCCCACGAATTGGTCGCCTACGACGCCGAGCTCGCCTCCGCTACCGCTGCCGGAGGTCGCACGCTCCCCCGGCCCTGAGCAGACCCCCGGATCACCCCGAGCCGGTAGGGCGAGTGCTCGCCTGCCGGCCGGGACCCGTGGCAGGCCCTCAGCCAGCCGACCACAGGTGCATCGCGGCCAACGACCGCCAGGGGCGCCAGCCCTCGACGTCGGCTGGCGTCGCGCCCCGGGCGGCAAGCGCCCGGCGCAGACCGAGGTCGGTCGCCGGGAAGGCGTCGGGCTCCCCGGCGCGCAGGGCTATCGACTGGGCGCTCCAGGGACCCACCCCGGGAAGCTCGGACAGCCGGGACACCAGCTCGTCGAGCCCCACGCTGCGGTCGAGGCGGACCCGGTCGGCCGCGACCTCAGCGGCGAGGGACCGCAGCGCCCCGGCCCGGGCGCTCGGAAGGCCGAGGGACTCGAGCGGGGCCTCGGCCAGGTCGTCGGGGCCGGGGAAGCGGTGGGTGAGCCCGAGGGGCGCCAGCCCGCCGACGGGACGACCGTGGGCCCGGACCAGCCGGCCGGCGAGCCGGGTGGCGCCGGCGACGGTCACCTGCTGGCCGACCAGGACCCGCACCGCCGCCTCGAAGGGGTCCCAAGCGCCGGGCACCCGCAGCCCCGGGCGGGCCGAGACCAGCGGGCGCAGCAGCGACGAGTCGGCCAGGTGACCCGCCGCCGCAGCGTGGTCGGTGTCCACCCCCGCCAGCCGCCGAACTCGCTCCACCACGTGGATGAGCCCCTCCCAGTGGGGCAGGTGGGCGCGCAGGCGCAGCTCCCCGGGCGGGCCCTCCCCCACCTCCAGCACCCCGGTGTCGCCTCCCAGCTCCACCGTCCGGCGGTAGACGTCTCCGACGACCGACTCGACGCCGGGCACCGCCCGGGGGGCGAGGTGGGCGCACAACGCTGGCCAGTCGCAAGGGCCTTCGTAGGGCACCCGCAGCACCAGGCCGCCGTCGGCGACCAGCCGGTCGCCGGACCGCCGCCGGGCGCGCAGCTCCCTCGGGCTGGCCCGGAACACGTCCCTGGCGGCCCGGTCCAGCTGCCGGAGGCTGCCGTACCCGCTCGCTGCGGCGACCTGGGAGACCGGCAGGTCGGTGTCGTCCAAGAGGCGGCGGGCGAAATGGACCCGGCGGCTGCGGGCCAGCCCGTCGGGGGTCACCCCCACGTGCAGGGAGAACAGCCGCCGCAGGTGGCGGGCCGACACCCCGAGTCGCCGGCCGAGGTCCTCCTCCCCCGCACCGTCGAGGAACCCGGCGACGACCAGCCCCACGGCCCGGCACACCAGCTCGGGGTCCGAGGCGCTCGGCGCACCCGGGAGCCGGTAGGGGCGGCAGCGCAGGCACGCCCGGAACCCGGCGGCCTCCGCGGCCGCGGCGCTCGGGAAGGGGCGCACGTGTGATGGGTCGGGCCGGGCCCCGCACCCCGGGCAGCAGTAGATCCCGGTGGTGACGACGGCGGAAACGGCGGCCACCACGCCAGTGTGCCGGGGTCAACCGGACGCATCCGGACGGGAGCTGGACATCGTCGCGTCCGGTCCGGATCCGTCCGCTCCGAGGCGCCAAGCTGGGAGCATGGTCTCTGTCCATGTGGTCTCTTACATCCGTGCCCCGTCACCGATCGGTGAGCTGCTGGTCGTGGCGCGAGGCGGGCGCCTCTCCGGCGTGCACGTGGCCGACCACCCCCGCGCGCCGCGCGCCGATCCGGGCTGGGTGGAGGGCGGCGATACCGTCGAGGAGGCTCGCCGCCAGCTCGGAGAGTACTTCGCCGGGACCCGGACCACCTTCGACCTGCCACTGCGCGCGGAGGGCACCGACTGGCAGCGGAAGGTGTGGTCCGCGTTGCGGATGATCCCCTTCGGGGCCACCCGCGGCTACGGGGAACTGGCCGCCGGCCTCGGCTCGCCGGGAGCGGCCCGCGCGGTGGGACGGGCCAACGGCGCCAACCCGGTGACCATCGTCGTGCCCTGCCACCGGGTGGTCGCCGCTGGAGGCCTCGGCGGCTACGGGTGGGGGCTCGGCGCCAAGCGCTGGCTCCTCGACCACGAGCGGGCCGTCGCCGGACTGCGAGCCCGCTGAGCCGGGTACCCGCCGTCCAAACCCCTTCCGATACTCCTGGCGCGTCCGACGACGCTCGTAGTGGTACGGGAGCCGGTTGGGGTGACGTAGCGAGGAGAAATCTCTCGGCAACTGGGTGCGTAGAGCAGAAGTGGGTGCGTTGGACCCACGTATCGGGCATCGAATGCACCCAGTTCGCTCCAGTGCGCCCAGTTCCCGCAGACCCACCGCAGACCCACCCCAGACCCACCCCCGACCCACCCCATCG
>JAJZWW010000167.1 GCA_021846485.1 Actinomycetes bacterium | reverse complement strand
CTCGCCGGCGTCCTCACGCCGGCTGTCTCGTTTGGTCAACGAGGAAGGTACGCCGCGCCCAGGCTCAGATCGCGGATCCACAAGTTCTGGTTATATCTCACCAACTTCGGCCGTGTCAGCACACAGTTCTCGGCCTCCGGCCGTCCAAGTAGTTGCCGCTCGGGCCCTGAGAAGGAAACTTGCCTGCCGGACTTCTTCACCGGCCCTCACCTCGGGGTTTGGGTGCGGAACGGTCCAGCAGGCAAGTTTCTCCTCGGTACCGCCCGCCCGTGCCTCCCCAGAGCCGCCCACGCAGCGGCCAGCTGGCTAGGGGTAGCATCCAGGCGGGTGCGCCGGGAAGACGGGTCGGCAGTCCCTCGTCCGCGACCCCGGAGCCGATCTGTGACCGACCGCGCTGGCTTCCCCGGCCGCAGCCGATCGCCGGCCGTAGGTGACCGGTCAGGGTCGCGGTCGAGCCGGCCGGGTCGCAGTTGACCGGGTTGGGCGCTCTCGCCGCCGGGGTCGCTTTCCTGGTCGCTGCGGGCGTCTCGCTCACCGCCAGCGGGGTGGTGGTGTCCCGCCTCGAGCGGGTCGCCGGCCGCATCGGCCTGGAGGAAGCCGCGCTCGGCCTGCTCGTCGCCCTCGCCGCCGACACGCCGGAGGTGACCTCGGCGGTGGCCGCCCTGCTCCAGGGTCACGCCGACATCGGGGCGGGGGTGGTGCTCGGGTCCAACGTGTTCAACCTCGCCGCCCTCCTGGGCCTCGCCGCGGTGGTCGCCGGAGCGGTGCGGCTCCACCGGAGGGTGGCGGCGTTCGACGGTGCGGCCGCCGGCTGGGTGGCCCTGGTGTGCGTGGTCGTGCTGGCCACGCCGCTCGGGCCAGCCGCCGGTCTCGGGCTGGTCGCGGTCGGCGTCGGGCCCTACGTGGCGCTCTCGACCCTGCCGGCGCCGGCGTTGCGGGCCCTGCGGGTCCCGGAGGCGGCGGTGGTGTGGTGCCGGCGGGCGGCGGAGGAGGAGGCCTCCGAGCTCCGGGCCGCCCTGGACCCGACCCCCTACAGTCCCCGCGACCCCGCGGTGGCCGTGGTCGCGGTCCTCCTGGTCGTGGCGGCCAGCACGGTCATGGAACGCACCGCCCAGTCGCTCGGAGCCCGCTGGCACCTGAGCGGCCTGGTGGTCGGGGGCGTAGTCCTCGCCGCGGTCACGAGCCTCCCCAACGCGGTGGGGGCGATCCACCTGGCCCGGCGCGGTCGGGGCGCGGCCGTGCTGAGCGAGGCCCTCAACTCCAACATGATCAACGTGGTGGCCGGGTTGTTCGTCCCCGGGGTCATCGTGGGTCTGGGCCACCTCGGGGACGACGGTGCGCTCCTCGCCGGCTGGTACGCCGGCCTGACGGCGCTGAGCGTGGCGCTCGCGTGGGGGGGTGGGGGACTGCGGCGCCCGGCGGGGATGGCGATAGTCGCCGGCTACCTCGGCTTCGTGGCCGTGGTCGTGGCCCGCTGATCCAGGCTCGGGTCTTCCTCCGGCCACCGGAGCCAAGGGGAAAGGCCCCGCCCTGCCGGGCCGGTCACCGGGAGGGGGAGCCCGGGTCCCGGCGAGGGCCCCCGGGGACCAGGTGTAGCCCGCGCCCGCCGGGGGTATGGGGGGTTGTCGTGTCCGGTCCCGTCTCGCCCGAGGCCAGCGCCACCCTCGACGACGAGCCCGTCCGCCCGCCCCCGGCCGCCGGCCAACCCCGCGAAGAACGCCTCGAGCGCTCCTTCGACCGGATCATCGAGGAGGGCCGCCCCCGCCTGCGCCGGGCATGGCCCGACCACCTCTCGACCGGCGCGGTCGGCGGGATCGAGGTGGCCTTCGGGATCCTGGCCCTGCTGGTGGTGGAGTCCCGCACCCGGAGCGTGCTGCTCGGCGGCCTGGCCTTCTCCGTCGGGTTCATCGGACTGCGCCTCGGCAACACCGAGCTGTTCACGGAGGGCTTCTTGGTGCCGGTGACCGTGGTGGCCGCCGGGGAGGCGAGGGTGCGGGACCTGCTGCGGCTGTGGGTCTTCACCCTGGCGGGCAACCTGGCCGGCGGGTGGGTGATGGCGTGGATCATCGAGGAGGCCTTCCCGTCGATCCGGACCCAGGCGGTGGTCGCCGCCGCCTACTACGTGGACTCGGGTATCACCTTGCGGACCTTCTGCCTGGCGGTGCTGGGCGGCGCGGCGATCACCCTGCTCACCCGGATGCACAACGGGACCGACTCGGAGGTGGCCAGGCTCATCGCCTCGGTGGCGGTGGCGTTCGTGCTGGCCGGGATCAGGGTGTTCCACTCGGTGCTCGACTCGCTGCTGGCGTTCGTGGCGCTCGACACCGGGCGGGCGAGCTTCGGCTACGCGGCCTGGGCCGCCTTCCTCGGCTTCGTGGTGCTCGGCAACATGGTCGGCGGTCTCGGGCTGACCACCCTGCTGCGCCTCGTGCGCAGCCGGGCCCGACTGCGCGACCACCGCATCGCCAACCGCTCGCCGGGCACCCCGGAGCCGGGAGGCTCTCCCAGCTCAGCTCAGCTCAGCTCAGAGGTGGCGG
The DNA here is from genome assembly GCA_021846485.1 of Actinomycetes bacterium. Classification (GTDB taxonomy): domain Bacteria; phylum Actinomycetota; class Acidimicrobiia; order Acidimicrobiales; family Palsa-688; genus JAKAQB01. The sequence goes on along the minus strand of JAJZWW010000167.1, from coordinate 4,574 downwards.
TCCGAGCCCGGGACCGGCAGCCGGGTGCCCGGGGGGTCGGGCCGGCGGTATGAGGGCACCGGGGCGAACGGCGCGACGCGCCACCAGCCGTCGACGCCCACCCGGGCCGGCGGGTCGGCGCCGGCGAGCACGACGGCCTGGCCGGCGGGCAGCTCCCGGATGGCGTCCACCGGCAGCCGGCGCTGGCGGTGCAGCGACCAGCTCTCGGTGGTCGACGGGTGCCACCAGGTGCCCCTGCTCGCCGCCGGCCGGGGGACGTCGACCTCGCCGCCGAGGCGGGAGACCAGCTCGAGGGTCGCCTGGTCGGCCACCCCTCCGAGGACGACCTTGGTGCCGAACAGGGTCAGGAGCCCGTCGGCGCGCGCCCCCCAGCGGTGCCTGGCCTGGGAGAGGTCCTGCAGGCAGGCGAGCACCGTGACCCCCTGGCTGCCCGCCTCGCTCACCGTCGCCGGCAGGTCCGGGAGCGGGGCGATGTTGGCGACCTCGTCGAGGGCGAGCAGCAGCGGGCCGGGGCGCGCCGCCCCGGCCGCGTCCCGTGCGTAGGCCTCGGAGCGGAGGGCGGCGAGGAATGCGACAACGATCGGGGCGACCAGCTCCTGGCGTTCCGCCGGCGCGCAGATGTACACCGTGTCCCGGCCGGCGGAGAAGCCGGCCGGGTCGAAGTTGGGCTCGCCGGCCGAGGCGAGCACAGCCTCGGAGCGGTAAGCGGCGAGCACGCTGGCCGCCGTGGACCAGATCCCCGACATCTCCCGTTGGTCGCTCTTGTCCAAGCCGTCGAGGACCGCGGCGCCGAGCGCCGCCCGGTGACCGGAGAGGGTGGCGCGCGGGGTGGTCAGGTCGTGGGTGAGCACCCAGGTGACGACCTGGCGCATGTCGAGCCCGGCGAGGGCGGCGGCGTGCAGCAGGGGAGCGACGAGCGCCTCGGCCCGCTCGGTCCAGTGCAGCGCCTCCCCGCCGCGGCTGTCGGGCCGGGCCGCACCGGTGAGCGCCCGGGTGACCACGAGGGCCTCGTCCCAGGAGCGGGCGGCGACCACCGGTGACCACCTGAGGGCGGTTACCCCCTCGGGCGTGGCGACGGTGCCGGTCGGGTCGAGCAGCCAGCACCGCCCGAGCCGGCGGCGGACTGCGAGGGTGGCGGCGAGGACGTCGGGCTTGGTCGACGTGGACACGACCGGCCCGGGGGCGGCGAGGACGTTGGGCACCACCAGCCCCGAGGACTTGCCCGAGCGGGGCGGTCCGAGCACCAAGGCGGCGTGCTCGGGCGGGGTGAGGGCCAGTCCGGCGGTGGTCCGCCCGACATAGAGGCGCCCGCCCAGGGCGGCGCGCAGGGATGGCAGGCGGGCGTCCACGTCCGGCACACGGGTCTCCGTAGAGGGAGGGGTCGCTGGCGGGGGAAGCCGGCCGGCAGGCTACCACCCGCCGGCCGGGGACCCCCGGCGGGTGGGACCCGGCCGTGGCGTCCTGCCGTGCCTGCTGCGCTCCTCCGTCAGGCCACGGGGCGGCCGCCCTCGGGAGCGTCGTCGGGCCACAGCCGGCGTTCCACCAAGGCGACCGGCAGCCCGGGGTCGGCGGCCACCGAGTCGTGGAACGAGCGCAGGTCGCCGCGCCCGTCGGCCTGCCAGCGGTCGCGCAGCGCCTCGATCTGCAGCGAGCCGGTCAGGTACGATGCCGCCTGGGTGGGCCACGAGCAGTAGCGCTCCACCTCGGCTACCGCCACCGCTTGGGTCATCGCCACCTTCCGGCGCATGAAGTCGACGGCCTGCTCGGCGGTCATCTCCCCGGTGTGCAGCGCGGTGTCCACCACGATGCGGGCCGCCCGGAAGATGCGCGCGCCGAGGTGGGACAGCTCGGCGCGCGGGTCGCCGAAGAAGCCCTCTCGTCGCATCATCACCTCGCTGTAGAGCGCCCAGCCCTCCACGAAATAGGAGGTGGTCACCACCTTGCGCACCGGGCGGCGGGTCTGGGCCGACCACACCAGGTGCCAGTGGTGGCCGGGGTAGGCCTCGTGCACCGCGGTGGTGGGGATCGCGTGGTAGCCGTTGCTGGCCAGGCGTTGAGCCACTCCCTCGGGGGGCTCGCCTTCGGGCGGGTAAGGGACGAAGAAGTGCCCGAGACGCGACGCCGAGAACGGCGGGGGCGGCTGGTAGGACGCCACTGCCAGCAGCGGGCGCTGGAACACCGGCGAGGGCACCACGGCGCAGCTCTCCCCCTCGGGGAAGCTCACCAGCTCTCGATCGGTGAGGAAGTCGCGCGCCAGGCCGCACCAGCGCTCGTAGTCGGCGCGCATCTCCTCGGGTGTCGAGGGGCACTCGGCGTCGAGGCGGGCGAGCAGCGGCACCCATCCGCCAGCGCCCGGGTCGATCCGCTCCGCCAGCTCGGTCATCTCCGCCGACAGCGTCTCGTAGGTCTCCAAGCCCCGCTGGTGGAGCCCGGCGGCGTCGACGCCGAGCAGCTCCCGGTCGGTGAGCAGAGCGCTGTAGCGCGCCTCGCCGATCGCCCAGTCTCCCCGGCTGGCCCTTTCCCCTTCCTCCAACCACTGAGCGAACGAGCCGAGAGCGTCCGCCGCGCTCGCCCCGGCCTCGGCCAGGCGCCGGCGCGCCTGATGGTCGGACACCTCGGCGGGCAGCAGGTCCGCCAGGAACCCCGCCCCCGCCCGGGCCGCCGCCGCGCCGCGCCGGGCGAACAGCGCCGGCATCACCTCGGGGTCGAGGTTGTCCCGGGCGGCGGCGAGCACCTCGGGGACCGCGGCCAGGCGGGCGACGCTGGCCTCGACCAGCTCGGCCTCGGGGGCCAGGCGGTGGAGCCAGAGCAGGTGCACGCCGTCGAGGCATGGGTCGACGTACAGCGACGGGTCCCGCCGCCAGGTGTGCCAGTCCTCCATCGCCGCCCGCCCGGCCAGCTCGGAGAGCACCAGCACCAGGTCCACCTGGTCCTCCAGCGGGTAGCGGGTCAGCTCCAGGCTGCGGATGGCCGCCGCGGCCCGGCGGTCCTGAGCGGGCCGGGCCTCCCACGCTGCGGCTCCGAGGTCGCCGAGCCGGCGGTCGTAGCCGGGGAGGCCGAGGGCGGTGGCGCGCGTGGGGTCCCGCTCCATCTCCGAGAGGATCCAGTTGTCCAGGAGGTCGTCGACGCCGGGCATCCCGGCATCCTACGGAGCCCCTGAGGGCGTCGCAGGGGCCGCCGACGCCCGGGCGGGCCTGGCATGCTTCAGGACATGGAGCTCCTCGACGAGACCGCGGTGGCCGCAGGGATCGCCGGGCTGCGCTGGGACCGCGACGGCGACAGCCTGGCCACCACCCGGGTGTTCGCCGGCTTCCCGGCGGCGATCGAGTTCGTGGACCGGGTGGCGGAGCTGGCCGAGCGCCTCGGCCACCACCCCGACATCGCCGTCGCCTACAACCGGGTCACGCTGCGCTCGACCACCCACGACGCCGGAGGGTTGACCGCTGCGGACCTCGTGCTCGCCGCGGCGGTCGACGCCCTCCCCGATCCCGGCTCCCCCGTCCCCACCTCGACCTCAACGTCTACTTCAACCTCAGACTCGGGTGGGTGAGCTGGTCGAGGTCCGGCTCGGATCGGCGGTCGCCGCCGGCGGTGACGGGATCGGCCGTCTGGGCGACGGCAGGGTGGTCCTGGTCGATGGGGGTCTGCCGGGCGAGCTCGCCGAGGTCGAGCTGGTCGAGCGCAGACGCGACTACGCGCGGGCCCGGGTGACCCGGGTGCTCGAGGCCTCGCCGGGTCGGGTCGAGCCCCCCTGCCCGGAGCGCAAGCGGGGCTGCGGCGGTTGCCCCTGGCAGCACGTCGGAGCTGAGCTGCAGGCCGAGCTGGCTGCCCGGGTGGTCGCCGACGCCCTGCGCAGGATCGGCCGCCTCGGCGCCCCGCCGGCGCCGCAGACCCTGCGCCTCCCCCATGCCGGGTTCCGCACTTCCGTGCACCTGGCCGTGGACCCCCGGGGTCGGCCCGCCTACCGCCGGTCGCGCAGCCACGAGCTGGTGGCCCCGGGTTCTTGCATGGTGGTCCACCCCCGGCTGGAGGAGCTGGTGGTCGCAGCCCGCTTCCCGGGGTGGGAGACGGTGAGCCTGCGCGTCGGGGTCGCCGGCGGCGAGCGCCTGGCGGTCCTCGGGGCACCGACGCGGAGGTGGGCCGGCGCCGGCGGTCACCTTCCCGGGGTGGGCGACCTTCCCGGGGTGGAGGTACCCGGCGACGTGGCGGTGGTCCCCCCCGGCGGGCGGGCGGCGATGCACGAGCACGCCGGGGGCCGGAGGTGGCGGGTGTCGGCGAGGTCGTGCTGCCGGCCGGGCCCCGCGGCGGCCCGCCGGGGGACCTGTACGTGCACCTGGCCGTCGAGGCCGACGAGCGGTTCGCCCGCCGCGGCGACGACCTGCACGCCGACCTGCATGTGGGCATGACGCAGGCGGCCCTGGGAGCCACCGTGACGGTCGAGACCCTGGATGGTCACGAGCAGCTGGCGGTGGCACCCGGCACCCAGACGGGGACGGTCGTCCGCCTGCGGGGTCGCGGCGTGCCCCACGTGCGCGGGCGTGGCCGGGGCGATCTGCTGGTCAACCTGGTGGTCG
>JAJZWW010000166.1 GCA_021846485.1 Actinomycetes bacterium | reverse complement strand
CCGACAGCCCCGGGGGTCCCGCCCCGGCCCCGGCCGCCCAGTCGAGGAACCCTCGGAGCGCCGAGCGCCGCCGCGCCCGCGTGGCCGGCGCCAGCTCACCCAGCGCATCCGCCAGGACCTGCACGGCCCCTTCGTCGACGCCGCCTCCGGTCGCCTCGACCACCCGGGCCGCCCACAGCAGGTCCCCCCGGTAGCCCTGCACCGTGTGCGGCCGCCGGCCCCGGCGCTGCAGCTCGGTCACGTAGCCGTCGAGCGCAGCCCCCCATCGCATGCCTGCGACAATAGCCAATTGCAGTAGGGAAGCACGGCGAGAAGTGGCGGCCGCCGGACAGACCTGGTGCCGTCCTCCAGTGGACCCCTTGATGCGGTCCCGCGGCTGATGTTGGGGCGGACTGCCGCCCGGCGAGCCTCGAGGGACCTCCTCTCCGCCTTTCCATCGAATGCCCGCCCACTGCGACCCACAGGGCCCGGCTGGTCACCACGCTGACTGCGCCTTCCCGAGCGCAGCGGACGCGGCAGGCGGGGACGGGGTCTCCACCGCCGATGGCGGCGGGCGTAGCCCCGAGGGGTGATGATCCCTTGACAGGGACAGAAGTCCCTGTCAAGGTGTAGGTGGGACCGGTCCCATAGGTCTCTGTCCCAGGTGGATCCCCGATCGCAGGGTCCAAGGTCCGAGTGGGAAGTCGAGCATCCCGTGAGCCATCGAGCACGCTTGGGGCAGTACCGGCTGACGAGCCCTGCAGGGCGCTTCGCTGTCGATGTGGGTCTGGCTGGCGCCGAGTGGTACCGCAGTGACGTCCCCCGCAAGCGGCTCAAGGAGCTGATGGGCCGATCGGACATGCCGGCGCTTCGCGACTGCGTCCTCTGGCTCGGTCTCGCCGGGGGAGCGGCTGCAGGGGGCGTCGCCCTTTGGGGCCGCTGGTGGGCGGCTCCCTGCTTCTTCGCCTACGGCGTGCTCTACGGGTCGGCCTCTGATTCGCGCTGGCACGAGACGGGTCACGGGACCGCCTTCAAGACCCGATGGATGGACCGCGTCGTCTACCAGCTCGCGAGCTTCTGCATGATGCGGGATCCCACCGTCTGGCGCTGGCAGCACACCCGGCACCACAGCGACACTCTCATCGTCGGTAGGGACGCGGAGATCACCGCGATGCGCCCGGCGAGGCTGGCGCGGATCGTGCTCAACCTCCTCGGACTGGTCGACGTACCCGTCGCACTCCGCCTGATGGCCGTGCACGCCTCGGGAAGGCTCACCGCCGAGGAGCAGACCTTCGTGCCTCCTGAGCAGCGGCGGTCGGTGTACCGGACCAGCCGCGTGTGGCTGGTGATCTACGCGGCGACCGTCGCCGCCGCCGCGGCGTCGGGGAGCTGGGTCCCTCTCGTGCTGGTCGGCGGGCCGCGCCTGTACGGCGCTTCCCTGTTCGTGCTCTACGGGCTCACCCAGCACGCCGGCCTGGGTGAGAACGTCCTCGACCACCGGCTCAACACTCGAACGGTGAAGATGAACGCGGTCAACCGGTTCCTCTACCTCAACATGAACTACCACACCGAGCACCACATGTTCCCCATGGTCCCCTACCACCGGTTGCCGGCCTTGCACGAGCAGGTCAAAGACGACCTTCCCGCCCCTTACCCCTCGATGTGGGCGGCCTACAAGGAGATCGTGCCCGCCATCCTCCGCCAGCTCCGGGACCCCACTTACTTCGTGAAGCGCGAGCTGCCGTCGACCGCGACACCTTACCGGGGACCCCTCGACGGGCTGCTCCCGGCGGCTGAGCCGGTCGAGCGGATGTCCGTACAGCCGGGCTAGCCCGTCACAGGAGAAGCCTCGTGTCGCAATGGATCAGGGCGTGTGCCGTCGACTCGATCGACGTCGAGGACGTGGCGCCCCTCGTTGTCGGTGAGCGACACCTTGCCGTCTACCACTCGGAGGAGGGCGAGTACTACGCCACCGACGGGCATTGCACCCACGAACGCGCCCTGCTCTGCGAGGGCCTCGCAATGGACGGCGTGATCGAGTGTCCCCGGCACAACGGTCAGTTCGACTATCGCAGCGGCCGGGCCCTCGGTGCCCCCGTGCTGGTCGATCTCCGGACCTACCCCGTGTCCGTGCGCGACGGCTACGTCTACGTCGACATCGATGGGTGACGGGTCGGTCCCGTCGACCCGGGCCGGGACGAGCGGTCCGACAACCACTGTCACTCGTAGTCACCGCTCGGTCACCCTGAGGGCCGTTGCCGCGCGCGCCGGGGTGTCCAAGTCCGTGGCGTCGCGCGTGCTGCAGGGCTCCCCGCATGTGAGCGACCAGCGCCGCTTGGCGGTGGAGGCTGCCATCAGGGAGCTGGGCTACCGACCCAACGCCACCGCCCGAAGTCTCACCGAGCGCCGGACCCGTGCCGTCGGAGTGTTGATGCACGACTTGCGCCAGCCGTGGTTCGTCGACCTGCTGGAGGGCCTCGACCGGTCGCTCGGAGTCGACGGCCTCCACCCCTTTGTCGGCGACGGGCAGGTCAACCGGACGTCGGACCAACGGCTGCTCGAGGCGTTCATGGAGATGCGGGTCGACGGGCTGGTGCTGGCCGGCACCGTGCCACCTTCGACGACCATCGCCGAGGCGGCTGCCTGGTTGCCGACCGTCGTCGCCGGCAACCGTGACTTCGAGCTGCCGGCCGTTGACGTCGTCGCTCAGGACGACGCTCTCGGAGCGGAGCTCGCCTTGGACCACCTAGCCGGCCTCGGTCACCAGCGCATCGCCCACATCGCTGGCGAGACCGGCCGGGTCTTCGAGATCCGGCGGGCTACCTACCTCTCGTGGATGCGGCGACACAGCTTGGCCGATCACGTCGCGGTCGCCGAGTGCGACACGACCGAGGAGGGCGGCTACCGAGCCGGGCTCCGGTTGCTCGAGCGCGATCGCCTAGAGCGGCCGACGGCGGTGTTCGTCGCCAACGACCTCTCGTGTGTCGGGGCCATGGCCGCCGCCCGGGACCGGGGTCTCGACGTGCCCGGCGACCTCTCGATCGTGGGGTTCGACAACAGCGTCCTCGCGCGCATGCGTTACATTGCCCTGACCAGCGTCGACATCGCCCCTGCTCGCGTCGGCGAGCTGGCGGGTGCCGCCCTGCTCGAGCGCATGGCCCACCCGGACATGCCGGCCCGCCAGCAACTGGTCACGCCGACCCTCGAGGTGCGCTGCTCCACCGCCGCGCCGACACGGTGATCCCCCTTTCGACCACCCTTTTTCCACATCTCCAGAGGAGCCGTCATGTCCGACGCCCGGAGTCGCACGACCACGCCTACCGCCCCCCTGCTGCAGGACAAGATCCTGCTGGTGAGCGGCGGCACCCAGGGAATCGGTGCGGGGATCGCAGCAGCGGCGGTGCGCGCCGGGGCGAGCGTCGTGGTGAGCGGACGTCGGATCGAGGTCGGGAGGCGGACGGCGTCGCAGCTCAGCGAGCTCGGCCACCGCACCGCGCTGTTCGTGGCCGCCGACGTCGCCGACGTTGGCCAGGCCCGGGCATCGGTCGCCAGCACCGTCGAGCACTTCGGTCGGATCGACTGCTTGGTCAATGCCGCCGGGCTCACCACCCGGGGAAGCCTCGTGGACACCACCCCTGAGCTGTTCGATGCCCACGTAGCGGTCAATCTGCGGGCCCCGTTCTTCCTCATGCAAGCCGCTGTCGGTGACATGCGGCGTCGCCAGAGCCCAGGGACGATCGTCAACATCATCACCATGTCGGCGCTGGGCGGCCAGCCGTACCTGGCGGCCTACGCTGCATCCAAGGCCGGGCTGATCGGGCTGACCAAGAACGCCGCCCACGCCCACCGCTGGGACCGCATCCGCATCAACGGGGTCAACATGGGTTGGACCGACACTGAAGGGGAGGACGCCGTCCAGCGGACCTTCCACGGCGCCGGGGACGGATGGGTCCAGGAAGCGGGGACGGCCCTGCCGATGGGGAAGCTCGGCCAGGTCGGGGAGGTCGCCGAGCTCGTCGTGCTCCTCCTGTCGGAGCGGAGCGGAGTGGTGACCGGCTCGGTGATCGACTGGGACCAGAACGTCCCCGGGGCTCACGACTGATGGCGTGGCGGCGATCGGACCCCCGTCGGTCCCGCAGCGAGCGAAGGAAGGAGCATCGATGAGCAATTTCAGGGACGGCTCGGTGGGCGTCGCGACCGGGTGGATGTCGACCGCCGACTGCGACCTGGCCAGCTTCCGGCGGTTAGTCGAGCAGGAGACCCGAGCGGAGGACTACCCCCATGCCGAGGGAGTCGAGTCCAACCTGGTCGTCTACGGTCCGGGCCTGGCGGGTCGTGCCGGCGACGGACCGGCTCGCCGGGAGGTCCAGGCCGAGCTCGCCCGGGCGCTGGGCCAGGGGCCCGGGGTCGTCGTGTTCCGGCAGGCGTTCGACAGCGCCGTCGTCGGTCGGGCAACGCGCATCTTCGAGGCGATGCTCGCCGAGCAGGACCAGACCGGGGCTGCCGGCGGAGACCACTTCGCCGCACCGGGCTCCAACGGGCGGCTCTGGGGTGCTCTCGACAAGCTCGGCACCAGGGACCCGGAAGTGTTCGTCGACTACTACGCCAACGACGCGCTGGCCCTGGTCGCCGAAGCGTGGTTGGGCCCCGGCTACCAGGTCACCTCCCAGGTCAACGTCGTCCGGCCCGGGGCCCGGGCGCAGAGCCCGCACCGCGACTACCACCTGGGGTTCATGGACCGCGACCGGGCGCTCGCCTACCCCGCTCAGGTCCACGTCCTCTCAGCGCTGCTCACCCTGCAGGGCGCCGTTGCCCACGTGGACATGCCGGCGAGGACCGGACCGACGCTGTACCTGCCGCACTCCCAGAAGTACCTCCCCGGGTACATTGCCCACCACGACCCGGGATTCGCCGCGTACTTCGAGGACCACCACGTCCAGCTGGCCCTCTCGGCGGGCGACGCCGCCTTCTTCAACCCGGCGGTCATCCACGCCGCCGGGCACAACCGCTCGTCGGACGTGATGCGCATGGCCAACCTCCTGCAGATCTCCTCCGGGTTCGGGCGGGCGATGGAAGCCGTCGACACCACCGCCTTGTGCCGGGCGGTGTTTCCCGTCCTGGCGCGCCGCCGCCGGGACGGCGCCGGGCAGCGGGCCCTCCGCAACGTCGTGGCCGCGGCCTCCGAGGCGTACCCGTTCCCCACCAACCTCGATCGGGATTCACCGGTCTCCGGCCCCACCCCGCCGACCCAGGCCGACCTCCTGTGGGCGGCACTCGAGGGGAGATGGGACGCCAACCGCTTGGAGGAAGCGCTCGCCGAGCACCGACGACGGCGACAAGCTTCAGCGTCATGAGCACTCAGGGTCCCCTGGATCCCGTCTCGTCCCGTCGCAGCCAAGCCTGGTTCGGGGCGCCCGGCCGGAACGGGTTCCTCCACCGCTCGTGGATGCGCAACCAGGGCCACACCGACGAGGCGTTCGACGGCCGCCCGGTCGTCGGCGTGGTCAACACCTGGTCCGAGCTCGCCCCCTGCAACGGCCATCTCCGCCAGTTGGCGGAGGCGGTGAAGCGGGGGGTGCTCATGGCCGGCGGGTACCCGCTGGAGCTGCCGGTGATGTCGCTCGGCGAGACTCTGGTACGTCCGACGGCGATGCTCTACCGCAACCTGCTGGCGATGGTGGCCGAGGAGAGCCTGCGGTCCAACCCGCTCGACGGGGTGGTGCTGCTGTCGGGTTGCGACAAGACGACCCCGGGCCTGCTCATGGGAGCGGCGAGCGTGGACCTGCCGGCGATAATGGTCACCGGCGGGCCGATGCTCAACGGCAAGTTCCAGGGCCGGGACATAGGCTCGGGCACCGCGGTGTGGCAGCTCGGGGAGGAGCTGCGGGCAGGTCGGATCACTGAGGCCGACTTCGCCGAAGCCGAGATCTGCATGTCCCGTAGCCCCGGGCACTGCATGACCATGGGCACCGCCTCGACGATGGCCTGCATCGTCGAGGCACTGGGCATGACCCTCCCCGGCGCAGCCGCCATCCCCGCGCCCGACTCCCGCCGGGTGGTCACCGCCCAGCGGGCCGGGCAGCGGATCGTGGCCATGGTGGAAGAGGGGCTGCGGCCCTCGCAGGTCCTCACCGCGCCGGCGTTCGACAACGCCATCCGGGTCAACGCCGCGCTCTCCGGGTCGACCAACGCTGCGGTCCACCTGCTGGCCCTCGCCGGGCGTGTCGGGGTCCCGTTGGACCTGCGCCACTTCCAGGAGCTGACCGACGAGGTACCGGTGCTGGCCGACGTGGTGCCCTCCGGGCGGTTCTTGATGGAGGACTTCTTCTATGCCGGGGGCGTTCCCCAGGTGATGCACGAGCTCGGTGACCTGCTCCACACCGACCACGTGACGGTGACTGGCCGTAGCGTCGCCGACAACATCGCCGGAACCCGCTGCTGGAACCGGGAGGTGATTCGCACGAGAGCCGAACCCGCGCAGCCCCCCGGTGCCGGCACACGGGTGCTGTGGGGCAGCCTCTGCCCCGACGGGGCGGTGATCAAGGTGTCGGCCGCCTCCCCCGGCCTGCTGGAGCATCGCGGCCCCGCTCTCGTCTTCGAGAGCATCGAGGACTACCTGGCAGCCTGCGACGACCCGCAGCTGCCCGTCACGCCCGACACGGTCCTGGTGGTGAAAGGGGCTGGGCCCCGCGGCTACCCGGGGTTCCCCGAGGTCGGCAACCCGCCGATGCCCAAGAAGCTCCTCGACGACGGGATCGTCGACATGGTCCGGGTGTCCGACGCCCGGATGAGCGGCACCGGCTACGGGACCTGCGTGCTGCACGTCTCTCCCGAGGCGGCACTGGGCGGGCCGCTCGCCGTCGTCCGCACCGGTGACCTGATCGACCTCGACGTGGCCGACCACCGTCTGGACCTGCTGGTCGAGCCCGAGGAGCTGGACGAGCGTCGCGCTGCGTGGAGGCCGTCTCCCCTACCCGCGGAGCGAGGTTGGGTGCGGTTGTACGTGGAGCACGTCCTCGGCGCCGACCGAGGTGCCGACCTGGACTTCTTGGTCGGGGGCAGCGGCGACCGCGTCCCCCGCCACTCCCACCGAGCTAAGTAAACTGGACCGGCCACTGGCCGGTCGGCAGGCCA
>JAJZWW010000165.1 GCA_021846485.1 Actinomycetes bacterium | reverse complement strand
CCGTTCGACCCCGTGCCGATCGGTGCGTGTGTCCAATCTGGACACTTCCCCGGCGTCGACCAGCTCGGCACGGACCGTGCCGACCGTGGTCGGGCTCACCCCGAGGGCAACGGCGACCCGGCGATCGGAAGCACCGGGGTCGTCCCGGATGGCATCCGCGATGAGTGCTCGGCGTCCCTCGGCCGACAGGTGCCGGCGGGCCAGGTTGAGCGCCCGGACGAGCTGGCGCTTCTCGGCATCCGAGAGCCCGGCACGGACCACCCGGGGATAGTCCGGGACCTTCACGCCCTCTGCCCGCAGCTCACTCCACGCCCGCACGCGGTGGTGCCCGTCGAGCAGGTCACCGTGTTCGTCGACTTCGACGGGGACGACGATTCCGTGTTCGGCGATGTCGGCCTTCAACGCTTCGAACTCGTCGGTGCTGAGATCGGGGAGAAGCTGCCAGGGGTCGCCGGTCATCAGAACGGTTCCTCCTCACCGAACAGCTCGCCGGGAGTCGTCGCCGCCATGGTGGTGGCGATCTGGTCACGGGCAGACTGGTCACGGGCAGCACCCTGGCCGGTCTCCCATCGGGTCGTCCGGTTGACCTCGACCGTCCCCGGCCGCAGGGAGGGGCCGATGTCGTCGCACACCAGCTTGTAGGTCGTGCGCTCGGTGCCGTCCCTGCCCGTCCAGTGATCGGTTTCGAGCTTGCCGGCAGCGATCACCCGATCCCCTTTGGCGAGGCACTCGGCCACGTGCTCGGCGAGGTCGCCGAAGCACACCAGCTCGTAGAACTCGGGAGGTTCCTCCGACCACGTACCGTCTTCCTGGCGGGTGTGGCGGTTGACCGCCAGGCCGGCCGTCGCCCAGGCCGCCCCCTTGCCCGAGAAGCGGAGCAAAGGGTCTCGGGTCAGGTTGCCCGTCAGCGTGCGGTACAGGATTGGCGCTGGTGCAGTGGTGGTGGTCATTGGTCCTGCTTTCTGTCGTGGGCCAGGTGGCCCGGGTGGATCATTCGGGTTGGGTGCGTCATGCCGCATGGGCCGGGGTCATCACGCCTTGTGCCCAGCCGGCGTCGAGGGCAGCCACCAGCGGGCGGACGGTGGGGCGATCCCCACGTCGAACCATGCGCCACCAGGCGGGGGCAACGACGATCCGTCGGGCACCGTGGACCTCGGTCAGGTGGGAGGCCAACCAGGCGGCGGCATCGCCGAACGTCGGCGTGTCATATCTCGCCTCCCAGCACCAGGCACAGGCGGCGGCGTGGATCGGGTGGGCACCAGCCCAGCCATGCCGGATCGTTCCGGCGAAGCGGTCGTCGGCCTCGATCGGAAGAACGATGGGCGCCCGGGTCATCGCTCGGCCCCGGCCGCGCTTGTCGCCGCCCACCAGTGATCGACGAGCCACTCACTCGCAGACCAGCGCTCGGGATGATCTCCCGAGAGATCGACGACCCCGTGGGCGTAGAGGTCCTGGAGATGCCGACGTGTCGGGGTGACCGGGAGGCGAAGATGCCCTGCGACAACTGTCGTTGTGTGCTCGCCTCGCTCGGCCATGAGATAGTCGATTGCCGCCCGCCGTCCCGGAGGAATGCCGTCGAGTGCGGCTTTCGTGACGAGGCGCCACGTCTCAGCCGCCTCGGTCCCGATCACGACCAGGCCGGCGTGGAGCTGACGGAGCTGCCCAAAGAGCCGAGTAGAACGTTCCCGGCCCGGGACCATCTCGACCTCTCGGGAGAAGCCCTCGCGGACGACAGAGGACCGGCAGCGCGCACCGATCCCAGCCAAGGTGATGAGCCGGTCCTCTGCCTCCTCGTCGAGCATCGGTAGCGTGTCGGGTAGGTCGAGCCCGGCGAAGAACTCTGCCACCGCGCTGGCGCGCTTGGCTCGATCGGCGGGCTGGTGTCCGGCTCGCTCGTTCGCCACCAGGCAGGTGAGGTGCTCGTCATTCGGCGAGGCCTCGGGCATCCGGTAATAGGTGAATCTCTCCCCGAGGAGTCCGAGGTCGATGGCCGGCGAGTCGATCGCCTCCGTGCACGCGCCGACGAAGCCAGCGTGGCCGACCCAGGCGTACGTGCGCCCGCCCTCCGTGCCGAGCTGGCGAACAAACTTCCCGTCGTAAACCTCACGAAGACAGGCGAACAGCCGATTCCGGGTCGATCCGTGCTCGTTCAGCAAGGTCCCGAAGTCCGATGCCACGATGAGCCCGCGATCGCCGACCTGCCGAAGGAGCCCGCCAGTGCCGCCGTTGTTGCCCGACGACCCGGAGAGGAGCCCCGCTTCCGTGAAGGTCGAGACGGGGTGGAACTCCGGCAGGTCGGACAGGGCATCGAGGGCAACCGTCTTGCCGCTCGATGGTGGGCCGACGATGAGCAACCAAAGCGGATCCCCGGGGAGCCGGTTGGCCGCCACCGTGGCGAGCGCCAGGTGGACAACTCCGGCGTCCGGCAACCACAACGATTGCTGGAAGGTTTCGAGGATGTCGTGCAGGTTCGGCGTCATGGGGTTAGCTCGCTTTCGTCGATGGGTACGAACAGACAGGACAGGGACCGGTGGCGGCAGCGCCGAGGAGGACGGCCCCGCAGCCGGGGCACCCGGGCTCGGTGACGAGATCAACAGCAGCCCGTCGAGGTCGGGCGAGCGGCCGTCGCCCCGGATCCTTCGTCCGAGAGCGCCATGCCCGGTCACTGTGCGCCGGGGAGCAGTACTTCCGGGCGCCCTTCGGGATCGGGCGACTGCACCCGTCGAGTGCACACGTCGGACGACGGGGGCCTTCGCACTCCCGGGTTCGCACGACGGCGAGGATGCGGCGCACGGTTGCCGGGGTCGGGAGTTTCCCCGCAGCCAGCTTCCGGGCCGTTCGTGGCGTGCACCCGGTCTGCCGGGCGAACTCGGAGGCGCCCAGCTCCTTCACCAAGGCGAACAACGCCTTTCGCTGGCCCGGTCCGAAACCGTAGATGTCGACGTACTCCGGGCGCTCCTCGCGGATCACGTCCTCGGGTTCCCCGCCGTCGCCGGCGTCGAGGACCCCTGAGACACGGCCCCGGTACTGCACCGACAGCGGTGTGAGCACCGCGGAGTCCACCGGAGCGCTAGGGAGCTGTCGGGCGAAGGCCGCTGCCCGTGCCGACAGCGATTCGAGAAGCACGGGGTCAGGACGGTCCGTGTCGAGCGAGCTGGTCGTCACCCGGACCGGCATTCCCGTCGCTCGGTCCAACCACCGGAGCGTCTCCCATCCGGCAAGGTCGCCCCCGGGATCGAGCGCCACCACGGAGTGCACCGACTGGTCCCGGAGCGTAGAGACACTCCCCTCCAGGAACCGGCTTCCGAGCTGAGCGCCGAGCTGCTCGGGCAGGGTCGCTTTGATCGTCGGGGTCGTCACCTGGAGCCGTCGTAGGG
Source organism: Actinomycetes bacterium (assembly GCA_021846485.1). Taxonomy (GTDB): domain Bacteria; phylum Actinomycetota; class Acidimicrobiia; order Acidimicrobiales; family Palsa-688; genus JAKAQB01. The sequence goes on along the minus strand of JAJZWW010000165.1, from coordinate 3,785 downwards.
CTGGGAATCTCACAGCCCCCGGCGTGTCCCACGGAGCCGTGTCCCGGATCGCATCCTTCGGCTGCACCACCAGCGCCTCGGCGTAGACGACCTCCCGGAGCACGGCAGCCCTCGACCATGCCCGGCCACCGTCCAGGCATCGGCCGGGCATCCCGGCCGGGTCGGACCACCGGCCGCCGAGCCCGCTCTCGGTCCAATCGATCAGCTCCGGGCCATCCGGCTTCAACACGTACTCGACGTGGCGCTGCTGGCCGAACACCAGACAGCGGAGAGGATTGTCGTCGGCCCCCCGCTCGGTCTTCCAGACTGGCCACGCCGGCTCGGGCGCCAGGCGCTCGAAGGCGCCAAGTACGCCGTCCACCTCGGACCACGCGAGCTGGTGGATCGTCGACCCGTCCGGCAGGGTGAGCGTGCCGCCTCCCGGTGACGCTGGGATGATCGATGAATCGGTGTTGCGGTAGGCGACGGTCCCGCCGAGGTCGGTGACGAGACGGTCGAGCACGGCGAGCAGCATCCGGGCGCCGGCCTGGACGGTGGCGGCTACCGGCATGAAGTGCTCCGTCCCGCCCGGCTGTTCTGCCACCGTCAACGTCCCGCTCACCCTGCGAAGCCGGCTGTCGAGCCGAGACGGGTTCCCCGAGACGAGAGCGTTCACCAGCGCGTGGAGCTGGGCGGAAAGCACACTGTCGCCGCCCTCCTTCGCCTGGCGGCGGCGCCGGACCAGATCGGCCGCGGGGTCATCGTCGAGGTTGCAGACGAGCTCGGGAAGCACCGGGACACGTCGACGGAGTCCGAACTCACGACCCACCGGCACGAGGCGGACAGCCCGGACGATCTCGGGAACACGGCGGGCACGGACGGCAGCGCCCACCACATCGAACCACGAGTAGTTGGCGGTCCGTCCCTCGGCGACGAGGGGCACCGTCACGCAGCGACCATCTGGCCGGGTCGGATCGTCCACGTCGACGTACCAGGGCTCACCCTGCGGTACGACCTCGGCCCGGGTAATGCCGAAGCGTTGCCAGGTGGCGGGGTCGAGCACCACCGTCGGATCGGCAATGGCCCGTGCACAGAGCCGCTTCAGGTCGGCGGTCACGATCTCGCGTCCCAGGTGGTCGGCGATCCGCAGTGACCACCAGCCGACGTGGTGAGCGACCAGAGGGAAGGCGCTCGACAGGTCGGCATAGACCGCCTGGAACGGGCGGCGCCAGAGGCGTTCGTCACCATCGGCCCAGCCGCCGTGGAACGACTCGAACCACCGCTGGTGCTCCCCGTGGGTGAGGTGGAACTTCGTGAGCGGGGGCGTTGCGCTGAAGCGAGCCGGGATCATGGTGGCGAGTGCGGCCGGGCTCGACGACCGAGCCAGGTCGATTCGCCGGATGCCGTCTTGACGATCGACCGACGTGGTGAACCACCCCGCCGCCTTGTCGTCGAGCGCCAGTGCGAGCGCACGGATGTCGTCGAGCGCTTGCGCCACTTGTGCCGCGCCAACGGCGTCGACCGGGGCCACGATGGGCAATTCCTCGGCCGTCACCCCGGCGTTCCGGGCGTGCTCGACGAAGCCGGCGGCCCGGTCACCGTCGAGGACGTAGGCAAGCGAGAGAAGGTCCACGAAATCCTTGCGCCCCTTCTGCCCGTTGCCTCGCTCACGTGGACCGAAGCTCACCTGCCACCCGACCCGGCGATGCTCGACGCGGAGTCCCGGGCGGTGCGGGAGCGTCGTCGAGACGTTGCTCCCAGCTTCGTAGCGCTTCCCCCAACCGGGCAGGAACACCTCCCATTTCCCGGCGTGCGTTCCCTTCCGAGCGACGACATGCTCGGCCATGAGGGAGAGGGTGCGCCCGAGGTCGGCACCGACCGTGACGGCTCCGCTGGTACTGTAGGCAGCCGGCTGGAACGCCCAGGGCTGGTCCTCGACTGTCGCCTTCGGGTCGGTGAACTCGGCGAGGGTGACGACCCGCCAGGACGCCCGTCCGGCCAGACCGTCGAAGCGCTGTGTCGCTGCCCACCTTTCGACCTCGGCGAGTGCCACCGGGTCCCGCTCGCCGAGGTCGTCGGGCACGATGACGACCGCCTGAGCGATCAGAGCCCCACAAGCGACGATGGCGGCGCCCAGCCCGAAGGTGTCGCCATCGGCCCCCGCATCGGCAGTGGTGAAGAGGTAGAGCGCCGACCGGGACGCGAGTCCCTTCACGCGGACCGGCAGGCCCGGCTTGGGGTCCTCCCCCATCGGTGGCGCCGCCCGGAGCACGATCGGGAGATTCTTCACAGGAGCATCCCCGGCGAGCCCAGGCGATCCCCAGCTCCGAACGCCACTCCTGCGAAGGCATCGGATGGCTTCGAGTCGAGCACGAACCGGCGTCCGGCAGCGCTTGCAAGCCGTGCATGGAAGCCGAGCCGACGCAATCGAAATGCGTCGAGGTCTTCACCGGGCCGCGGCCAGGCCAGCCCGGCTACGCGGAGCAGAGGGTGGACGCCCCCGGTGCCGGTGTGGCAAGGAGGACAGAGAGGGATCACGATGTCGGGATCGAGGTACGGACGGCCCGGCCCGGGCCGGCCTGTGATGTGGTGGAGGGAGATCGGACCCACCCACCCGCAGAGGACGCAGACCCCGGCCTTCACGATCGCCGCCCGGTGTACTCGAACAAATCGAGGCCGAGGGCGGCGCGCTCGGCGAGAATGGCAAGTACGGCAGCCGGATCGCTCTCGAAGGACTCTCCATGAAAGGGACGCCACGACCGCACCTTGCGCTCGAAGGTGCGCTCGGATATCTCGCCCTGTCGAAGTTGGCCGATGTAGGCGTCGTAACGGGCGATGCGCCGGGCGTCCGCCCCGCCAGGCTTCTCGACGGTGACGAAGCCCCGACCCACCAGGATCGTCGACATTCTCCGGTCGGGGAGCCCCGAGCGTTCGTGCCCCAGAGCCTCCCGGGCCGTGAGGCCAGGTTTGGCGGCTCGGCGGCGGAGGTACACCGCCCGATCGACGGCACGGCGACCGGCACTACCGGGCCGCGTGTTGCTCCGGGTGAGCAAGCCGGCATCGGCTGCGTCGACCAGGCGCTGGGGCGGCTCGGCGGTGCGGGGGCCACCGGCCCGGTTGGCCGCCCGGCGCAGCGAGAGCGGGATGCGCTTACGACTGGCCGAAGACCGAGTCGCTGGGCGCCCTGGTCGAGTCAGGGCACCGAGGAAAGACGCCGCCAGTTCCGCAGCGGCGGCCTCGATCTCCTCGGCGCTGGCCGCGGCGTCGGCGGCTAGCTGATCCGGTGGATCAGGCTTGCGACGTGGCACCGGATGGGTCCTCGACATCGAGGTCACACCCGCTAGGATTAGGGGTGACCATGTGGGTGGTCAGAAGTTGAGCGCAGCCCGGGATCGAGGTCCCGGGCTGCTGCGCGTCGGGGCTGTCACCGTTGGCCGCAGCAGCCCGCAGCGGGCGTCGGTCAGTCATCGGCTAGCGCCTCATCGTCCGGCACCACCGCCAATGGGCGGATTGGGGCGAGTCGCCGCCGTACCCGGTCAGCGGCTGCAGCAGGTAGCCCATCCGCCAGGAGATGGGCCAGGAGACGACCCGTCGGGATGGATCGAGCCATCGCCTCGTCACGGAGGGCATCGAGTAAAGCCGACGGCACCCGTGCTCGGAGCGGGAGTAGCTCATCGGGAGGAATGGATTTCGTCACGAAGCGAGAATCACACGGCACCCCCGAAACGGCTGCCCGATCACGTGGTACCCCCGGTGTCGCCATGGTGGTACCGGGGGTACCACAGTGATGGTACCCATCTGTTATG
>JAJZWW010000164.1 GCA_021846485.1 Actinomycetes bacterium | reverse complement strand
GCGTCGCCAGCCCTCGTCGCCGGCCCGGTCGCCCGCCGGCACGCGGGCGCCCGCTGCTACAGTAGCTTAGTGGTCGCCCGCGCAAGTTCGTGCGTGTTCTTCGGCGCTCAGGCAACCAGCGGCGTTCACGCAACAATTTCCGCGGAGGACCACTTGGTCTGGCGGGGGTACTCCGGCGGGGCACGCCGGAGCCCTCAGGGCGGCGTGCCGGGGTGGACGGCGCAGAGCCCCGGGCGTGCTCATCGGTGGGGACAGGGTCGGGCCAGGGGAAGCTCAGCGAGGGCTTGCGACGCCAGGCTCGGGTACACCAGCTCGCGTCTCATGGCGAGCTCGCTCACCGGCGAGCTGCATACTGGCCTGGCCTCCGCCGCCAGCCGGCGCAGCACCGACAGGTCCTCTCCCGAGCGGAGGTACCGCAGCAAGGTGCAGTGGACGATCGCCGGTTGGTGCGCCACGAGCCCCGCCCTCTGCTGAAGCTGGGCGGCCAGCTGTCGGATCGCGTCGATCGCCGGGACCGGATCGGCGAGCGCTACGACCGCGGCCTCGCTGATCCCGAGCCGGGTGAAGCGGAGGTCGAAGGGGGCCAGCCCGCCGACCAGCCCGTCGAGCTCGGCGCACCACAGCCGACCCCAGCGGTCCCAGAGCGCGTCCTTGGACGGCGAGTAGTCCTTCCTCACCGACAGCAAGACCGCGACGCTCACGTGGAGGGTGCTCGGAGGGCACACGAAGACCCCTCTCAGGCCTCCACGTAGGCTCTCCTGGACGGCGGCGAGGGCTACCCGGCAGCGGGCGGCGAGGTCGGCCTGGACGACGTAGGCGCGGCAGTCCCGACCCAGCAGCGGATCCTCCCGGGACATTGACGCAGTATCTGGCATCCACCCTTGGTAGCGCCCGCCACGAAGCTCCGCACGTCCCCCTGCCGGGCTCCTGCGACCGGCGCACCGGAGCAACACTGCTGTCGAGGACCGCGGGCGTCTGCAGCCATCGGGGAACCCCGACGGGGATCCGGGCGTCGATCCGGCATGCAGCAGCGTCACGTCGCGCTCGCCGTCGCAACCGCCCTAGCCCTGGGCGGCCTCGCCAGCGCGACAGCAGTCACCGTCCCGGCAGCGCGCGGGCGAGCCGCGCAGGCGGGGAGCCCCGGGGGCAGCACCCCCGGCACCGGCTCGGGGATCCTCGCCCTCCGCAACGGGACGATCTGGGCCACCACCGGGCCGGGCGACATCCGGCGCAGCACCGACGGAGGGGGCCGTTGGAGGACCGTGCTCGAGGCGCCCAGCGGGGTCGACAGCCTCGGGGTGGTGGCCACCTGGTTCCGGGGACCACAGGACGCGTGGGTCGCCGAAGAGCGCGCCGGGCTCGGTCCTCCGCACCTCACCGTGCTGCGAACCTCCGACGGAGGCCGGCGATGGGCGGCGACCCGGCTGCCCACCGGTGCCGTCGCTCCCGCTTCGGTGCTGTTCGCCTCCCTGGACTTCGCGGGGCGGCGCGACGGATGGCTCATCGGAGCGACCACCGTCTCACCGAGGGTGCACCTCGCATGGTGGGCCACGACTGACGGCGGAGCCCGCTGGTCCGAAGAACCGGAGCGGGACCTCCCGATCCGCGGCATATCCGTGCCGTACATCTCTCCGTGCCCCCGAACGGGCCCGGCCCTCACCTTCGCCACCCTTCGCACCGGGTGGCTGAGCCCGGGTGGCTGCGGGGAGGGGCACGGGCCCGAGGTGTGGCGGACTGCAGACGGCGGGAGGACCTGGTCGTCCGCTCCCCTCCCGCCACCCCCGGGAGGGTGGGGTCCTTGGCTGGTGGCCGGTCGGGGATCGATCGCCGGCGGGCTCGGTCGGCCCGGTCGAGCGGGTCGCCGGCGAGCTGCTGGTACCGGTCGGCAGGGGTGCCGGCGAGCTGGTCGTCGAGCGCTCGACCAACGGGGGACGCACGTGGCGGCTCGCCGGCCGAGCCCTGACCGGGGCGGCCCCCGGAGCACCGCGGGTGGCCGGCTTCGAGGCCCTCGGGCGGCGCGACTGGGTCGACGCCGTCCCCGGGGGGGTGCTGCACACCGACGACGCCGGCCAGACCTGGTCACTCGTGCGCTCTGACCGGTCGCTGCCCGACCTGGCAGTGTCGTTCACGACTCCGAACCGCGGCTGGCAGCAGGCCGGTGCAGGGCTCGCCACCGCCTCGTCCACCACCGACAGCGGGCGGACGCGGCTGACCGCCCCCCCGCCTCCTGGTTACCGGCCGCCGACGGGCACCGTTGCCGACGAGGTCAACTGGCTCGCCGCAACCGGCCGGGTGTTGGTCGCCGGGGGCGGCACCGGCGTCGCCACGTCCCTCGACGGTGGCCGGCGCTGGCAGGTCCGCCTCGGACCGACCGACCCCGCGGAATACGTGGGCGTCGCCGGTCGCGCGATGGTCGCGGTCGTCACCTACGACCAGCTCCTCGTGAGCACCGACGCCGCCAACACCTTCCACCCCTGGACGGTGCCGCTCGCCGGCCCCGTCGACGCCGCCGAGGTGTGGTCCAACGACGCCGGGGTGGCCCAGGTCGACGCGTCCCTGTGGGCCACCGGCGACTCCGGAGCGCGCTGGACCCGTCTTCGCGCACCCGCCGGGTGGTCGCTGTCGGGAGAGCTGTCCGCTGGCAGCCAGGGCTCGGCCTGCTTCGGGCCCGGCCCCGAGCCGGGAAGCTCGGTCGGGTGGGCGGTCGCGCGACGCGGCGAGCAGTCGCAGCTGCTCGTCACCACCGACGCCGGCGGGCACTGGAAGATGGCCCTACCGCCTGGAGACCTCCCTGCCGGGGACCTGGTCTCGGTGGCGGCCTGCTCCGGGGAGCGGGCCGTGGTAGAGGTCAGCGAGCCAGACGGAGAGGGCGCCATGGGGGTACCCCGCTACTCGGACGACCTGCTGGTCGGCTCCGACCTCGGCCGGCGCTGGCTCGACGTGCTCCGCAGCTCGAGTGTCGGCCGCGTCGCCCGCCCGCGGGTGGCGGCGGTGGCCGGCGGACCGGTAGTCGTCCCTGAGCAGTTCCAGGGTGAGGAGTCGGTGTCCTTGGCGGGCCCGTCCATCTGGGTCCTGGCCCTGGACGGCAGCGGGTCGGCGTCGCTGTGGTCCACCGCCGACGATGGGCGGCACTGGTCGTTGGCCAGCCGCCCAGTGGGCCTGCCACCCCTCCAGTTCGACGCGTCGATCGTGGCCCGCGGTCGGCTCCCGGCGCTGCTCCTCGCCCCGGCAGGAAAGTCCGACCCGGTAGCCGGGGTCTACGAGAGCTCCGACGGGGGCAAGCGATGGGCGCGGATCTCCACCCTGAGGCTCCCCGACGGCTGAGCCCTGGGCCCGGCACCGCTGCGCGCCGAGTCGGCCGGCGCCTCGAGGTCGGCGCGCCAAGCGCGTTACCGGCTCGGACAGGCCGGGTCAGCTGGCGAGCAGGTCGTGGGCACCGTTGTCAGCGGAGGGATGACGCAGCTTCGACAGCGCCGTGCGCTCGATCTGGCGGATGCGCTCACGGGTGAGGTTGAGGGCGCTGCCCACCTCCTCGAGGGTGCTGGGCGCACCCCGGTCCAGGCCGTAGCGCAACCGCAGGATCTGCTTCTCCCGCTCATCGAGGGGCTCCGATCTCTTCTCGACCTCGTGCGGGAGCATTCCCTGCGCGGCCAACTCGAAGGGCGTCGGCGCGGAAAGATCGGCAACGATGTCGGCCAGCTCGGTGTCGCCCTCGCTGCCGATCGGCGTCTCGAGCGAGACCGGCTCCGCGCCGTAGAGGAGCAGCTCGCTGACCTGCTCTTCGGGCATCTGCATGACCTCGGCCAGCTCGGCCGGCGAGGGCAGACGGCCCAGCTCACCTTCCATCTGGCTCCGCACCCGGAGCAGCCGGCGGATCTGGTCGCCGGCGTGGACCGGCAGGCGGATGGTGCGCGAGCTGTTGTCGATGCCCCGCCCGATCGACTGGCGGATCCACCACGTCGCGTAGGTCGAGAACTTGAATCCCTTGCGCCAGTCGAACTTCTCGACGGCGTGGATGAGACCGAGGTTGCCCTCCTGGATCAGGTCCAACAGGGGCATGTCGGAGGACTGGTACTTCTTGGCGATGGAAACCACGAGCCGGAGGTTGGCGTTGACGAACGCCTCTGTGGCCACCCGCCCTGCACGGGCGCTCCGCCGCAGCTCCCGGGTCCGCGCCGCGGCGAGCCGACCGGGACCGCCGAGCTCGGCTTCTGCAGCCCGGCCCGCTTCTATCGCCTGTGCCAACGCCACCTCGTCGTCCTTGGTGAGCAACGGGTACTTGCCGATGCCGTCCAGGTAGAGCCTGACCAGGTCCTGCTCGCCGCTGTCGGATGTCGCCTTGACCATGGCACTCCTCGTAGTCGTCACGGCTATACCCCCGGGCCGCCGACCTGACACCGCAACCCGGAGAAAGCGCACGGCGGCCCCCCGGGCCGGAGCCACTGCCAGCGTGTGCAAGACTGTCGCCTCCCTCGGTGGCCGTAGCTCAGTTGGTTAGAGCGCCAGGTTGTGGTCCTGGAAGTCGGGGGTTCGAGTCCCCTCGGCCACCCTCCTCCTCTCCTCCACTCCCTCCCCTCCCTCCTCCCCGCACCCTGGCACCCGGGCGGGTACGATCTGCCATTCGCGCCTCTAGCTCAACGGCAGAGCAACGGACTCTTAATCCGCAGGTTCTGGGTTCGAATCCCAGGGGGCGCACAACAACAACACACCACGGCGCAGGGCGCCGCGCAGCCACCAGTTCGGGTACCAGCGGGGAGCCGCATGGGACGCCTTGCAGAGCATCGCCGGGCTCGGAGCCCGGCAGCGCCTGATGGGGTGAGCCGGGAGGCCTTTCCCTAAGTGGTCACGAAGTCGATGAGCGTCTCGACCGCTCCGACCAGGGGAGCCTCGAGGTCGGCGTAGCTGCGTACCGACCCGAGCAGCCGCTTCCACAGCCGCGCCGAGTCAGGCTCGCCCAGGGCCTCGCAGATGCCGGCTTTCCAGGGCCGTCCACGCGGCACCTGCGGCCACGCCCGCAGGCCCACCACGGCGGGGCGGATGGCCTCCCACACGTCGACGTAGGGCGTCCCGGTGACCGCCACGTGCGGCCCGGCGACCTCCTGGGCGAGGCGCCACTCCTTGCTGCCCTCCACCAGGTGGTCCACGAGGACACCGAGGCGGGCGTCGGGACCAGGAGAAAATGCGGCCACCACCTCGGCCAGCACGTCGATGCCGTCCAGGCGCTCGACGACCACCCCCTCCACCCGGAGGTCGTCGCCCCAGACCCTCTCCACCAGTTCGGCGTCGTGGACCCCCTCCACCAGGATGCGCCCGGCGCGCGCCACCCGGGCCCGAGCCGGCGCCACGGCGAGCGAACCCGACGCCGTGAGCGCCCGCCCCGCCCGGGCCGACTTCGCCGGGGGCACCGGCTTCACCAGGTCGACGGGCTCCCGGTCGACGGCGAATGCCCCTGGGCGCAGGGCGAACAGCCGCTCCAAGCCGGTGTTGACCGAACGGAGGACCACCGAGTTGCCCTCGACGCGGACCACCGTACCGGTGAAGCGCGAGCCCAGGTGGGTGACGAGCAGCCCGGGCGCGGCGGACAGCGTCCGCCGCTGGCGGGTCTCTCTCCACGATCCGTCGGGCGGTCCCGAGAGGATGCCGCGGCCGGCGCGGCGAGCGGGGGGCGGTTGTGGGGACGCCATGGCCCACGACGGTAGGCGGCGGGACCTGCCCCGGTGGCCACCGCCGCATCGGCGCGGACGATGGGTGGTATCTCCAACACCCATTGGACAACCCTTGTGCTTGCCGGCACAATGGTTGACGAGCGATCCGATCCGTACCCCCCCACGGATCTCGCTTTGCGAAGGGACCCAGGCACCCCCCCGCCGGGTCCCTTCGTCGCGTCCGAGCCCGGATGCTCCGCGGCCGGTCCCCGCCCGTCGCGATGGCGCAGCGGAGCTCGCCGCCAGGCCCGGCCGGCCTGCCCGGGCGCCTTCGCAGGCGGCGGCCGGCTGCTACGTCTCCCGTGGCGGCGGCCCGGATCGGTAGCCTCCCCCACCGTGCCCATGGTGACCCCTTCTGCCACTGTCGACGGCGTGTGGATCGTCGACCCCGAGGCCCACGGCGACGCCCGGGGCCGGTTCTACGAGACCTACCGGCGGGCGTGGTTCCCCGCGGGCAGGGAGATGGTCCAGGCCAACCGTTCCGACAAGGCCGCCGGCGCGGTGGTCGGCCTCCACTACCACCTCCACCAGGCCGACTACTGGCTGGTGCCCCGGGGCGAGGCGCGCGTCGTGCTCCACGACCTTCGGGTCGGGTCGCCGAGCGAGGGTTCCACCGAGACCCTCGAGCTGTCGGGGGACAACTGCCGTGGGGTGTTCATCCCGCCCGGGGTGGCCCACGGTTTCGCGTCGCTCACCGAGCTCACCCTCACCTACTTGGTCGACCAGTACTACAACCCGGCCGACGAGCTGGGGGTCACCTGGGACGACCCGGAGATCGGCGCCGACTGGGGAGTCAGCGACCCGATCCTCTCCGAGCGCGACCAGGCCAACCCGCGCCGGGGTGACATCCCCGCCGACCTCCGCCCCCACGCCTCCCTGCGGCGCTGAGCTCCGCCGGCGATCGGCAAGACTGGGCGCATGGACAGCCCCCGCACCGCTCTCGTCACCGGCATCACCGGCCAGGACGGCTCCTACCTGGCGGAGCTGCTGCTCGACAAGGGCTACCGGGTCGTGGGCCTGCACCGGCGGAGCAGCACGGTCACCTTCGAGCGCATCACCCACCTGATGGACCGCATCACCCTCGTGCCCGCCGACCTGCTCGACGAGGCCTCGCTGATCCGGGTGCTGCGCGACTTCGCCCCGAGCGAGGTCTACAACCTGGCGGCCCAGAGCTTCGTGCAGACCTCGTTCATCCAGCCCGTGCTCACCGGCGAGGTCACCGCCCTCGGCGTCACCCGCCTGCTGGACGCCATCTTGCTGACCGACCCCTCCATCCGCTTCTACCAGGCCAGCTCGAGCGAGATGTTCGGCAAGGTCGCCGAGGTCCCCCAGACCGAACGGACCCCGTTCCATCCCCGCAGCCCTTACGGGGTGGCCAAGGTCTACGGCCACTGGATGACCGTCAACTACCGCGAGAGCTACGGGATGCACGCCAGCTCCGGCATCCTGTTCAACCACGAGAGCCCCCGGCGGGGCC
>JAJZWW010000163.1 GCA_021846485.1 Actinomycetes bacterium | reverse complement strand
CAACCCTGCGCCCCATAAACCTCGCCGCGCGCAGGCACTCCTGGACTTCTAGAGACTCCGACTCGTTGTAACCACGGGGCCGCCGCCTCACTGAGCCAGGGCCAATACGTCCGTCCTCGCCCGTTAGTATTAGTACGCCGTGATGAAGCCCGAAGCGTATCGATAACCCCACAAACGAACGCATCCCCACCACTCGCGTGCCGAGCTGAGCCAGGTGGCGAGGGTGTTCACGGATCCACGTTTGTATCTGGGAAGAAGCCAGGGTCGGCAAGTCGTCCCGAGTCGGCTTGTGGAGAACCAATGGGATGAGCAGGAAGGCGAGAGCAACCGGCATGCTCTGGCGCGAGCCCTTCTCGTAGTCGCTGACGGCACCGTGGAGCAGGCGCGCCAGAAACGCTGGATTGAACAGGGCAACTTCCTCGGATGAACCGATGTCCAGAATGCTGGTCACGCCGCGCCCTCTGCCAAGACGGCCAGGTCAGGTAGGATTGCTCGAATGCGCTCCAACCACGCTGGGTGCCAGCCGATCTCCAGCCGGTCCGACAGGATGTGCAGCGAACCATTGGCGACGTACTCGGCCGCGACGTGCGTCCGAATCCTCGGCAACGTGCTCCGGTCTAATTGCAGAAAGCGCTCCCGGGCCCTGGCCTGGACCGTCTGCTCGTCGTCCTCGCCCTCGTCGTCGGTGTCCGGAAGGCAGAACCGACGCCACTCTTCCTTCAGCCGAGTCTCGTAGTCCTTCAGTTCTCCAACGTTCAGGAGCTTCTCCCGCTCCCACCTCGACCGCTGGGCAAAGGCCCGGTTGTGATCGTAGATACATTGCCGCAGCCGCTTGCTACCCAGCGCGATGAGCCGGAGTTGGTGCACGAATACGCGCTCGTCATCAGCCACCTCACCCTCGCTGGGCTCCGGCATATCGTAGAAGTCGATCGGAAGATCGTCGTCCCGGAGTTGCTGGGAGAGATGGAGTAGTTTCGATTCCACCTCTCCGCTCACGATTCGATCTCGCTGACCCGACGCAACTCGTTCCAAGTGGTCGTAGACCTTCGGGAACCACCAGCCCCTCAAGCGCTCTACCAGCGCAGCGCGGTGGGCTGTTTTGGTCGATTTACGCACCGCAAGCTCCAACTCCAAAGCGAGATCAGCGACCGCCGGGATTCCGTCGATCAGCGTCACTCGGGATAGCAGTTCGAGGCGGCTCTCATCTCCGATCTCCAGAAAGGCCTCGTAGTAGGACTGATGCGCCTGATTCTCCGAGGTCCGAGCGACGGTCTCCAAGCGCGCTACAGCCTGGGTCGCATTCCGACCTGATCCGCCGCGAAGGTACGACATTGCACTGCCTTCGGGCGCTATCGCGTTGGTCAGCAGGGTGAGACTTGCGTTCGGTGGCGCGTCCGCGATCCAGTTGTGAAGCGTCTTCCACACGTCCATGGACGAGTTGGTGAGCGACGCAGTCCGATCAACCCGATGCTTGGTCTGCAGAAGTTCGACAGCGTCGTCTCCGTCGTGGAAGACGATGTCGTCCAGCGTCTCAATGCTGACGTCGAACTCCAGCTCGACGTCCAGCCGCTTCAGGACGAGAAGGAGCGCGTATTCAACTTGGGCGAGATAGCCCAGCGCGGACGGCGCGGCCGAGTAGGGATTCGCTTCGCCTTCGACCTGCTCTTGGGTTCCCCCGCTCATCGACACGAGAGTAGCCATCCTCCGGTCGCTCCTGGGTGGACGATCGGCTTGGATCCCACCTCGAGAATCCGCCAACCAGGCACCCGGGGTGTCAGGCGCCCAGGAGGATGCGCAGGTCAACCCCGGACAGCGCTGCGGTGCCGACATGTTCTTGCACGATCCGATCCCCCGCCCCAGCGATCTCTGCGCAGACGGGACCCAGTTCACCACCCAGCCAGGAGCGGATCCATGACTGTGCCCGCTGCCCCGCCGGCGCCGACCGCGTCGGGCGGCGCGGGCCCCGCTCCAGCGCCAGGTGGTACAGCCCCCGTGCAGGCGCCACGATACCCAGGCCGAGCTCAGCGGCCCGGTTGACAGCGCTACTGGCCACCTTGAATCCGCCGGCATCGACATCCCCGAAGTACGAGGCCCGCCTCGGGCGCAGCCCCGACACGGCTAGAGCCGCCAGCCGGGTCCCAACCTGGTTCCCCGACCCCCACACCACTCGGGATGGGAACCCGCACACGAGCGCCGCTCGGGACAGCGACACGTACGTGGTGTAGTTCTCCACCACCAGCCAATCGTCGCCATCGTCGGTGACGGTCTGGACCACCTCCGGCCAGCACGACTCGGCTCGCAGCACCTCCAAGCTGAGCCGTCCGGGGGTGAACAGAGGGCCGAGCAGTAGCGTCTCGAGCAGCTTCTCGTCGCCGAAGACCTCCAGGGACCGTTCGCGTAGCGGGACGATCAGCGCGCCGGCGTGACCCAGCCACTCGTTCACTGCCGCCAGCAGGTCCACATCAGCATCGCTGAGGCCGGCGCCCACCGCCCAGCTGAGCTCGTGGCGCCATACTGGCTCCCGCCGGGTCGGGCGCGGCGGCTGAGGCAGTCTTGGGCGGGCCACCCACGCCGGTAGCGGCGGGGAACCGGCGTTGTCGAAGCGCCCCTTTGGCCATTCGATCCGTCCGAGGTCACGTAGGTCCTCCAGCGCGGCGGCGATTCGGGCCCGCCAGCCGACTGCCGCCGCTGCGGTTCGATCCACCGCCGCAGCGGCGGCCAGCACGTCGGCGAGCGCGACTCGCCGGGTACGGGAGGCTGCCATCCGAGCAGCGATTGAGCGGGCCAACGCCGGTTCGCGGCCGATGGCATCATCAGCGCCTGGCTCGGCGGTGGGATCTGTGGCAGCGGGGCGGGTGCTCACGGGTCCGCCCGCACCGACGTGGTGGCCGCCACAGCCGCAGGCTTGGAGTCCGGATCCTTATCGGCCGTGTAGGAATGGTCTGGGTCGATGGTGGCGAACGCCACCCCCTGGCGTGACAGCGACGGACGCTTGTGCATCGCCACGATCCGCGGGAACGCCGTCACCGCTCCCAAGTCAGCGATCGCCGTGAAGAACACCAACTGGGCGCCGGTCACCTTCGCGACTCGGCGCTGCAGATCGAGAAACGGCAGATAGTTCGCCTTACCGAGCGGGTTGTCGAGCGCCACCAGCCCACCCGAGGCGCCAGCGCGTCGGCCAGTGCGCTGCTCGGACCGCAACCGAGCCAGCACCAGGAACAGGATCAGCGACGCCGTCAGGTTCTCACCCCCGGACCATTTGCTCATCGACTCGACCGGGGTGCGAGCCGTCGGCTGCTCCGGCGCCGGCTTGAGGATCGTCGCCTTGAACCCGCCTTCCACAGCGGCGTCAGTCGCTTGCCAGAGCAGCTCGGGGCCGTCAAGTTCCACCCGGCCGGCGGAGACCATCCGGTCGACAAGGCCAGCGACACGCACCGTGATCTGCTCGCGACTCGGGCGGCTCCTCGGCGCCACATCCAAGAACCGGGCGCCCGCCCAGGGCCCGATACCGTCTGGCAGCTCCGATAGCGCCGAAGCCCGACTGATCACGCTTAGATGGTCCTCGACGAGTGCTCCGAGGCGCCCAACCAGGTTCTGCTTGGTCTGCTCCACCTGCGAAAGCTGCGCCTCGATTGCCGCATGGCGCACCGCCAGGTCCGACACCCACGCGTCCGCCTGCGGCGCCACCGTGTCCACGAGGTTTTGGGCCCGCAACCGCTCGCGCAGCATCCGCACCGCATCACCGTTGCCGTCATCGGCAACGCGGGCGAAGCGGTCCTGGTTCGCCCACGAACGCAGATCGTCAGCGCGTACCGAACGCATCGACGCCGCCGATGAGTACGCACCCTCGGCGGCCTCCAGACCAGCCACGACGGCACCCGCTGCCGAGCGCACCTCGTCGTCGCCGTCGGGGACCCGACCGGCCGCGACATCTCCCGGCTCCACCGAATGGACCTTGTCCGCCTGGTCACGCAGCAGCCCCGAGCGGACCCTTCCGGCCCCGATATCCTTGTCCACCTCCCCGGCCTGGCGTTCGGCGTCACCCGCCCGCAGCTGCCATTCGGCGCCGAGTGCCTCGGCTGCCTCAGCCATCTCTATAGAGTGCGCAAGGTCCCGGGGCGTCTCCAGCTCCTCGCTGGAATGGCGGAGCCGATCGGAGGGAGTTCGCTCAGCCAGCTCCGCCTCCGCCGACTTGAGCTCCACCCGGGCTTCACCGAGCCTCTCGGACGCCGCTGTCGCATCTTCTTCTGCTCGCGTCAGCTCCCCGGCGCGTAAGTCGACATCGACACCGGCTGGGGTGACAGCGAACTCCTCCGCGAGAGCGCGCACCTCAAACGGCCGGCTCGTCCAGACCACCTCGGCGTCCTGGAGGGCCTCGGATGCCTGATCGACTCGGCGACGCAGCTCGTCCTCCGGGTATGCCTCACGCAACATCCGCTCGTGCTCCTTGATGGCCACCTCCGCCGCTTCAATTGTCACCGATCCCGGATCCGCGCCCTCTGGCAGCCCCGCCCGGCGGCGCAGCCAGTCGGACTGTTTCAAGCCGAGCTCGGTCACCCGGCTCCGGCATCGGGTCAGTGCCTCGTCGGCCCGAGTGAACTCGCGCTGGGCAGCGGCCCGAGCGGCTTCGGCCCGCTGGCGGCGGGCGGGCAGCGCCTCCCACGCGGCGCGGGCCGGGGCAACCGTCGCCTTCTCCGCCTCCTCCAGCTCCTCGACCCGGGCGGCGGCCGAAGCTGCTTGTTCCTGCTCTCGCTGGGCCTCTGAGCGCGCCTCCTCCAGCTGCAGCTGGCTACCCTCGAGCTCGCGCGTTTGTATCTCGGCGTCGATCACCTTGCCGTCGGTTGCCTTGGCCACATCGGCCGCCGCCGTCACCGTGGCGCGAAGGACCACGATCCCTCCGTCTGGGAGCTCATCGAGCAGTGCCCGCATCGTTCCGGCCAGGGCGGCATCAGCCTGGCGGCGGGCGATGAGCGACCCGGCCCGGGCACGGCTGGCGTCAATGCGCGGCCCGAGGAGGCCTGCAGCCGCCGCGCCGGCGTCGCGGTCGTGACGGGCCGCGACCGGTCCGACGACAATCTTCGCCGCGCCCGGCTCGGCAAACGCCCTCGCGGACGAGAGCACCACTGCGTCGGCAAGCTCGACCCCGTCAAGCTCGGCGGCTGCCCGGGCCAGGTCGCCGTAGACAATGACTCCGTCGCAGATCTCCGGCAGGGCGGCGATCAGTCCGGGATGGGTGGAAACATCCGGGTAGTTCTCGGCCAGGTACCGCCATCCCGGGTGGGCGGTGATGCCAGCGGCATCGAGCCGTTCCACGACTGCGGCGACCGCCGCGCGGGGCGGCAGCAGTCCCTCGGTCGCGAGGGCATGTGAAGCTTGCTCGTCCGCGGCGATACCGAGGCGCTCGGAGAGGACCTCGGCGTCGGTGGCGACCAGTGCAGCGTCGAGCGCAGCAAGCAAATCGAAACAGGAGGAGAAGACGTCGGGGTCCGAGTCCTGCAGCAGCTCCCGGACCCGCACCTGGTTACCGAGCGCATCAGCGCGCCGCTCGAAGCCGGCGAGACGTTCCGCTTCGACAGCGTGAGCGCGTGCTGCGCCAGCCTGATCGTCCCGACGAGCCTTCAGCTCACGACGGCACTCGCCAAGGTGGTCTTCGAGCTCCGCGCGTTCGGCGGCTACCTCTATCAGGCGCTCCCCGGCGACCGATTCGATGTCACGCAGACGTCTGACCGCCGCCGCGAGGTCCTCGCCAGTATCGATGATGTCGGCGTCGACCAACCGAGCCACTGCCGCATCGTGGACGGCAATCTGTTGGCTCAGATTGGCAACATCCGCGTCGACGCGGCCCAGTTCGCCATCAGCATTCTGGCGGGCCGTCTCCGCCCGGGAACGGGCGGCGTCAAGTTCGCCCGCTTCGGCTTCCAGCGTGGCGAGGCCGGAGCTTGCGCCCGCGAGCGCAGCATCCAAGGCGCCGGCGAGGACGGCCCGAGCCCGGTCGAGGCGATCGATCAGCGGGGCCGACTCCTCGGCCGCGGCCCGCATCTCGGTGTCACGGATCCGCAGCTGCTCTCGTGCCCCGGTGACCGCGGCCAGCTCGGGGACCGCTGCCCACGCCGCGGCCCGAACCTTGGCGTCGGCCACAGCTGCCTCCGCACCTCGGAGTGCCTCCCGAGCGGCGGCGAGGCGCAGCTCGGCGCCGAGACGGTAGTACTCGTCGCGATTGCGCCGGGCCAGCAAGGCGGCGTTGCGAGCCCGTTCAAAAGCGTCGTGCAGCTCGACCAGGTGCGCCTCGGCGTGCTCCCGGGTCCTCTCGACCGCCTCGGCGGCGTCGAGCAGCGCCCGCTTGAACCCGGAGGCCTCCGCCCTCTTCCAGTCACGGGCCGATGCTGCCTTGATCACCTTGGCGTGGGCGTCGCCGAAGGCCCGTACCCTCGGGGTGGCTTCGGCGCAAAAGTCCCGCTCGGCCAGATAGGCGGGGCCTTTGGCGATCTCCACAGCGGTGTCGGCGAGCAGGTCCCGTACCGGCCGAACGCGGGTGTCGTCGGCGACAAAGCGCAGCAGGTAGCGGACGAACGCCCCGGCAGTGTCGATCTTCTTGAACAAGTCGTCCATGCCGCCTTCAGTGGCGTTCACCTCGGCGAAGTACTTGTACATCTCTGGGTCGAAGTGTCGTTCCCGCAGCGCCTCGTGCCACTCGGCGATCGTCTTGTCGGCAACGGTCGCTGATAGGCCGCGGGTCGCCAGCAGGCGGATGTGCGCCTTGAAGCCATCCAGGTCGATGGGGTGGCCACCGCGGGCGGAGCGGGTCGTGAACGGCAGTTCGTCGAAGGTGGAGCCGAACAGCGACTCCTCCGGGCTCACGCAGTACCACGCCTTGTTCAGTCGGTCACGCCCGCCAGTGTTGTAGTCGCGGGGCCGGACGCGCCCAGCCCACTCGTAGATGGCGCCGGTGAGTAGAAGCTGCCCATTTGGGTCCGCCCATTCAGCGCACACATGTGCGGTATCGCTGCCAAGTACGAGGTCCTCGAGAGTGCGACCCTTGATGCGCGTGGCGAGGAAGTCGCGCCGGTCTGGGAGGATGAGCGCCAGCAGCAGCGACAACATCGTCGTCTTGCCGGCGCCGTTGCGCAACCAAACGATCGAGTCGGCCGGCGCGCCGTCGATGCCGGTCAGCTCGACCGTGATGTCAC
>JAJZWW010000162.1 GCA_021846485.1 Actinomycetes bacterium | reverse complement strand
CGACGCACTCTTCCCGCTCGTGCCGAGCGAAACGGTCATCGAGCTCGGCGTTGCCACCGCCGGCAGCGCTGACCCACGTATCGCCCTGTTGGTCGGGCTCGCGGCGACAATGTCTCCTACCTGCTCGGCCGACGATTCGGGCCCGCGGTCGGCCGACGCTTCTTCTCTAGCCAGAAAGGACAACAGCGCCGCTCCTGGGCGCAGCACGCCCTTGAGCGCTACGGGGTCCGGCTCATTCTCGTTTGCCGGTTCGTGCCTGGCGGGCGCACCACGATCACCCTCGTGTGCGGCCTCGTCGCCTACCGACGTCGCACCTTCGTCGCGGCTACGGCCGTCGCCGCCATCATCTGGGCCAGCTATGCCTTCTTCGTCGGTCGCCTCGGGGGCAAGGCGTTCGAGAGCCGGCCGTGGGCTGGGTTCCTCGTCGCCTTCGGCGCCGCGTTCGCCCTGAGCGGCCTCATCGAGATCGCCCGGCGCGCTCGCGCCTGGCAGCGCTCACGGCGAAGACGGAACATGACATGACGGCCTCGGTGCTCGCCGCCCTCGCAGCCGCAGCGAGCTTCGCGTGGGCCGCCGTCTACCAACAAGAAGCGGCTCAGGCAGCACCGAAGGCCGCCTCGCTCAAGCTCCGCCTGCTCCTCGACCTGCTCCGCAGCCCGAAATGGATCGCCGGGATCACCCTTCTCGTCTGCGGTTACGGCTTCCAAGCCGTCGCTCTTGCCTTCGGCCCGGTCGCCCCCGTTCAGCCGGTCGTCGTCACCGAGCTGTGCCGGGGTGAGCAGCTGTGGGTCGCGTGGCCGCTCCCACGGCATCCGGAGATCGGCGACGAGCCCACGGGCGAGACGGAGCTGGGTGAAGGCCACGACGATGAGACACGTCCAACGGTCGGCTTGCTCGGGCGTGCAGACCGAAGGAGTCGTCCATCCAAGAGTTCCCTTTTGGGGGTTTGGGGGTTTGGGGGGCCGTGCTCTCACGACGGGTGGATTATCGGGCCGTCCGAGCATCGGCTTGGATGACGTGGACAGCGACATCATCGAGCATGACCAGGGCAACGTGCACGGAGGCCAGGGCGGTGTCGAGCGCGATCCAGGTGGCAGCGTCTGACGAGCCGAAGTCAAGCTGGCGAAGGGAGGCGGCTACAGCTTGGAGCTGATCGGTCAGTGTGGCAACGCCGGGGGCCGCGCGGCACGGTGAAGTGAGCGATGCCGGGTCCTGTTCTGTCGCGATGACGGTCACGGTCATGATCTCTCCTGTAGTCGGCCCCTGTACTGGAGCAGCCGAGGTGTCCGCTCGGTGCCTGGGAAGTAACTCGGGCGTCCGGTTGGGGGCGTCTCTCTTCAGGGCGACGGGCGCCATCAGGCGGCTGTTGTGCGTTCGGGTTTGGTCGGGTCAGCCGCAGTGGCGGAGGGTCTGAGCTGCACGGCTACGCCG
Organism: Actinomycetes bacterium; assembly: GCA_021846485.1. Taxonomy (GTDB): domain Bacteria; phylum Actinomycetota; class Acidimicrobiia; order Acidimicrobiales; family Palsa-688; genus JAKAQB01. Next base: position 5,775 of record JAJZWW010000162.1, on the reverse strand, counting down.
CCACGAGGATGGTCGGACGCGTTGATGTGGACGATGTCGGTCGGCGTTCCCTTGCTGATGGCGATCTCGATGAGGTCGTCGACGATGTCGTCGATCACATTGGGGATCTCGGGGTTGTCGACGATCTGGAGCGTCCCGTCGCCGAGTGTCCGTGCCGGGACCATGTACCCTCGTTGGACCCATAGGTGCTCGACTTTGCCTGCGAGGATTGCCGCCAGGGCGGTCTCGGTTCCCCATGTGAGCTGGTGTTGGCTGTCGGCCTGTTCGAGCCTGGCGACTTGTGCGTCTGCGAGCTGTCGGTGCCAGGCGTCGACCACGGGTGCGACGAGCCGCTCTACGTCGTGTGCGGAGGGGGGTGTCTGCATCCGCCGGACGTGACCGATCAGGTCTCGTTCGTGGCGGGACCGGCGGCGGAACAGGGAGACCATACGCGGCGCGGCGACGACGACGAGCGGCAGCGAGCCGGTGACTGCGCTTCGCGTGTCGAGCGCGTCGTCGGTCATTCGGACGCTCGCTTGGAGTCGGTGGTGACGCAGCGACCATGGTTCGACTCGGCCGGCGTCGCCCCGGCTGATGCCCCGCCGGGGCGCTGTGAGAGCGCCTGTCGGGTGGGCGTTGCTGACGTCGGTGAGCGTGTGCCCTCGACCTTCGAAGAGGCGTGGTCCGGCTCCGCCGAGGACGGCAACGCGGTATCGGGGGGAAGACTGGAGCGCATCGAAGAGGTCTCGGGTGGCGAAGGTGGGGTCGATCACGACCCGCTCTTTGGGCTCCAGGGGGAGCCGGATGATCGTGAGCTGCCTGGCGCTCACGAACACCGCGATCCCGGCGTCGGTTGGGCCGCCCTCGGCGGCGGCGACGGCCCGGGCGAGACGATGCTCAAGGTTGCTGAGGTCGCCGCCTCGCACCTCGAGGCTGAGGCGCTGGTGGGCCTTGTGTGCGAGGCGGCGGAGGCGGGCTGCGTCAAGTGAGGTCATCGCCTTGGCCGGCATGGTGTCGAGTAGAAGGGACACCGAGGGCTCTGACACGGCGGACTGCAGCGCTCTGAGTCGCAGCCAGGTGAGGTCGCTTTGTGCTTCTTGGAGTTCGTCGCGAAGGTCGAGCTCTTCGTCGGCTCGGGAGCGGTGGTCGTTTCTCAGGTGGTACTCCACTTCGGTGCGGAACTGGAAGATGAGCGGGCAGATCGGGCAGTGCGAGACGGACATGGTGGCTCCTCGGTTGTAGTGGTCTGATGCCAGGTCTTATGGCAACACCAGCAGGTGGGGGTGGCGTCGAGGACCTGTGGAGGTGGTGTGGAGACCGCGCCGTATCGGGTTGAGGCACCGCGGTCGGGGATGCCGGCTGCTGGTAGCAGCCGCTGGGCCGGGCGGCGGCTACTAGGGAAGTCCCTCGCTGTCCTGGCCTGGGAGGGGCCAATACTGTGTCGGGGAGGGAGGTGACCGGTGATGCCCACGGTGATGGTCGTTGAGGACGAGTACAAGCTGAGAGAGCTGGTCCGCTCTTACCTCGAGCGGGAGGGGATCGTCGTGTTCTCGACCGCGTCGGGGGCCGAGGCGATCGGCTTCGCCCGTCGCAGCCCGGTGGATCTGGTGGTGCTGGACCTCGGACTTCCCGATGTCCCTGGCGAGGAGGTGGCCCGAGAGCTGCGCTCGTTTTCGGACGTGCCGATCGTGATGCTGACGGCCAAGAGCGAGGAGCGGGACCGTATCACCGGCCTTGAGGCCGGCGCGGACGACTATGTGACCAAGCCGTTCAGCCCGCGGGAGCTGGTGTTGCGGGTCCAGGCCGTCTTGCGGCGGGGCCGGGCAACTCCAGGGGAGGCCGCCGCCGCCTCCTATGGCGAGGGTCTGTTGGTCATCGACGAGGACCGTCGCCGGGTGGAGGTGCGCGGCGAGCCGGTCGAGCTGACGCCGACCGAGTGGGGGATCCTGGTGGCGTTGGCGGGGGCGCCTGGTCGGGTGTACAGCCGCTATGAGCTGATCAACCGGGTACGGGGCTATGAGTTCGAGGGCTATGAGCGCACGGTGGACTCGCATGTGAAGAACCTGCGCCGGAAGGTGGAGCCCGATCCTGCCTCACCGCAGGTGGTGCAGACGGTGCTGGGAGGCGGCTACCGTCTCGGTCTGCGGCGCGACCGGTAGCGGCGGTGGCGACCTGGCGGCTCGGCGCGCTCGGAACCCGACTTGCCGCCGCGTTCGTCGCGGTGGCGGTGGCCGCCGTCGCGGTGGTGGCTGTGTTCACCCTCCTCGCGCAACGCGCGGACGTGGCGAAGCTGGCTGAGGCGAGCCACCAGCGCACGGCCGCGGCGATGACCTCTGCGCTCGACAACGCCTACCGGGCTCGTGGCGGCTGGTCGGGGGCAGACCTCCAGCCCGTGGTGGCGCTCGCCGGCGACGCCGGCGCCGAGACCGAGCTTCAAGGCGCTGACGGAGCGGTGCTGCTGCGCAGCGGACCGGCCGGGCTGCTCGGCTCGCCCGACGTCGCCCGATTGAGCAGGCCGCTCGTCGTGGAGGGCCGCCGAGTCGGAGTGCTTCGCCTCGCCTTTCCCGCTGGGGGTCTCAGCCCGGCCGACCGGCGGCTTCGAAGCGAGCTCGGCACGGCGGTTGGGTTGAGCGCCGGGCTGGCCATACTGGCAGCGTTGGTCGTGGCGGTCGTGGTCACGAGGCTCCTCGTACGGCCGATTCGTCGCCTGACGACGGCGGCACGGGCCGTCGAGGCTGGCCGAAAGGAGCTGGCTGGTCTCGGGGCAGTCGGTCCGGGCGAGCTCGGCGAGCTGGGCCGAGCCTTCGAGGCCATGGTGGCCTCCTTGGAGCGCGAAGAGCAGCTCCGCCACGCCATGGTGGCCGACGTGGCCCATGAGCTACGCACCCCGATCGCAGTGTTGCAAGGCGAGATCGAAGCCCTCGTGGACGGGGTAAACAACCCGAACCCCGAGCGCCTGTCCTCGCTGCACGAAGAGATCCTGCGGCTGGCGCGGATGGTCGAGGACCTCCAGACCCTGGCCTCGGCCGAGGCGGCGGGCCTCAGCTTGGAGCGCCATCCCGTCGACCTCGCCACGGTGGCCACCGGAGCGGCGGACGCGCTCGCCGCTCGGTTTGCAGCCAAAGGGATCGACCTCACCCGCCAGCTTTCACCGGTGGTGGTGTGGGCCGACCCGCACCGGATGCACCAGGTGATCTCGAACCTCCTCGCCAACGCAGCCAAGTTCACGCCATCCCAGGGGCAGGTCGAGCTGGTGGTCCGCGCCGAGGAGCTCTTCGCGCTGGTCGAGGTCAGCGACTCGGGCCCCGGAATCGCCCCCGACGAGCAGCAGGAGATCTTCGAAAGGTTCTTTCGGGGCCGGGCCGGGCGGGACAAGGGAGGGACCGGCATAGGCCTTTCGGTCGTCAAGGAGCTGGTGGCTGCGCACGGCGGGGAGATCTCGCTGCGCAGCGAGCTCGGCAGCGGGGCGCGCTTCGTCGTCCGCCTGCCCCTGGCGACCGGGCGCGAGGGGCCGGCCTGAACCAACCGGGCTGAACCCAACCGGGCCGAACCAACCGGCTCGATCGAGCGATCTCCACGCCGTCTCCACGGCGTTGGCGCGCCGGGTGCACATCGGATCGCTGAACTTGACCGTGACCGGTTGGCGCCGCCGACTCGGAGCGAGAGAGGAACAAGCGATGTGGTACTGGTCGGGTTACGGACCGAGCTTCTGGGAGTGGCTGGTGATGGCCATCCCGATGGCGTTGATCTGGGCGGCGCTGGTGTGGGGGGTGCTCACCTTCTTGCGCTCGCCCCGCTTCAGGGCCTCACAGGAGAACCCTGCCCGCTCCGAGCCAGAGGAGATCCTGGCACGGCGCTTCGCGGCAGGAGAGATCGACGAAGCCGAGCTTGACCGCCGCCTGGCGGTCCTGCGCGACCGCTCCGAGCAAGCGGCCGGTGTCCGATGAGCGCGCCGACGGCAGCCCCGACGATGGCCGGCGCCGATCTGGCAACTGGCGTACACCACGGTAAGAGCGGCCGGCCGTCGGGCCGCCGTCTGGTCGTGCTTGTCGCCGTGATGGCCGGCCTTATCGGCGGCGGGGTAGGAGCGGGCGGGACGGTGTTGTTCGACCGCCCGGCGTCGGTCTCGGCCCCGCCCGCAGCATCCGCGCCTGCTGTCGCGAACGGATCCGACGTGCCGGCATTGCTCGCCAAGGTGCTTCCCGCTGTGGTGTCGATCCAGACCCGGCTTTCGGGCGGGGGCCAGGCGGCAGGGACCGGCATGGTGATCAGCGCCGGCGGCGAGGTGCTCACCAACGCCCATGTGGTGAGCGGAGCCTCCACGATCACCGCCACCCGATACGGCACCACTCAGGCGCTGCCGGCCCACCTGGTTGGCGCATCGCCCGACGACGACCTCGCCCTCCTCCGGGTCGAGGGGGCGAGGGATCTTCCGACGGTTCGCCTCGGATCGTCGGCCAGCACGCCGGTGGGGGCTGCGGTCGTGGCGGTCGGCAACGCGCTCGGCCTGTCGGCTGGCACCCCGACAGCCACCGAGGGGATCGTCTCGGCCGAAGGACGATCTGTCACCACTAACGAGGCCGGGAGAAGCGTGACCCTCGACGGCCTGTTCCAGACCGACGCGGCGATCAACCCCGGCAACTCCGGCGGCCCGCTGTTCGACAGGGCGGGCGCGGTGATCGGGATCAACACGGCGGTCGCCGGATCGGCGCAGGGCATTGGCTTCGCCATCCCGATCGACCACGCCAAGGCGCTCCTCGGCCAGCTCCGCTACGGCGGCACCACCGGCGCGCCGGCCGCCTACCTCGGGATCGGCGGCCTGCGACTCACCCCCGCGTTGCGAGACGCCTACGGGCTCACCCCAGGGGCCGGGGTAGTGGTGGCCGAGGTGGTCCCCGGTTCGCCAGCCGAGGCGGCGGGGCTTGCCCCCGGCGACGTGATCGTCGCTATCGACGGCACCCCGCTGAGCGACACCGTCGACCTTCGCCAGCTGGTGCAAGCGGCCAAGGTGGGTCAGGCGCTTCACCTCCAGGTGGTGCGCGGCGCCACCACGACGAGCGTTGTCGTGACCCTTGGAGCGGCCCCTCTCGGTTCTGGTTGACCAACCGCAGGCCAGCGCACCGAGTGGATGCCCGCCCGGGCCGCCAAGCGCCTCCGGTTACGAGGCGCCTGGCGGCACCGGCGGGCGGTTGCCATCACCACCGCGCCCTGCCCACGGTGTGATGCCGGAGGTCTTGCTTTGGTCCATCGGTCCCTTGGCGACGACGTGGGTGTCGAAGAACACGTGGCGCGCTGACGGCACGGCGACCCTGACCCGGATGCGGGCCGCGTGCGTTTCGGCCACCACGTCTCCGGCTGTTAGACCCGGGTCGACGGTGACCTCGACGGCGAAGAACAGCTCGTCGGGGCCGAGGCGGGCGCTGCGCAGCCCGAGCACCGAGATGCGCTCACTGCCCGCAGTGTCGCGGACGACCTGCTCGAAGGCGGTGTCGACGGGGCCGCCGAGAAGGAGCCGCCCCATCGTGCGGGCCAGGAACACGGCGTTTGCCGCCAGGAGCAGGCCGATCAGGTAGCTGGCGGCGGCGTCGAAGGCGGCGACGCCGGTGAGGGCACCGAGCGCCGAGCCTGCGAAGGCGAGCGCGAGCCCCGCCATGTCGGCGACGTCTTCGACAAGCAGCACGGGAAGGTCGGGGTCCGTGCTCGCCCTGAGGCAGCGGAGCCAGCCGCGCTCTTGGGCGCCGCGCCGGGCTTCTCTGGCCGCGGCGGCGAACGAGGCCCCCTCGATGATCATCGCCG
>JAJZWW010000161.1 GCA_021846485.1 Actinomycetes bacterium | reverse complement strand
CCTCGCAGCTGGCCGCCATCGACCCCGGCACCCTCGACCCCGCCGGTGCCTGCTCCGGCACCCTCGACCCCGCCGGTGCCTGCTCCGGCACCCTCGACCCCGCCGGCGCCGACCTCGGCCGCCTCGAGGCGCTGGAGGCGGCCGCCCGTCGCGGCGTCGCCGCCCGCGAGGCGGCCGCCGGGGAGCTGCTCCGGCTCCGCACCCGCCTGGAGCGGCGAGCCGCGGTGGCCGGCGAGCTGGCCGCCGTGGAGACGCGTCTGGCATCCGCCCGGACCGAGGTGGAGCAACTGCGCGACGAGGTGCGCGCCCTCGGCTTCGACCCCCAGGCTCTCGCCGCTGCCAGCGTCGCCCGGGAAGAGGTCCAGGCCGCCGCCCGCCGGGCCGAGGAGGCCGCCCGGGCGAGCGAGCTGGCCGCAGCCACCAGGCGCGCCCGTGCCGATGGAGAGGCCAAGCGGCTCGCCGACGCCCGCGCCCAGCACGAGCAGCTCGCCGAGCTCGGCAACGAGACCCGGCACCTCGCCCGGGTGGCCACCCTCCTCTCCGAGTTCCGCAACACCGTGGTCGCCTCCGTCGGGCCCCGCCTCGCCGCCCAGGCCGCCGAGCTGTTCGGGGAGCTCACCGACCGGGAGTACGACCAGCTGCTCGTCGACCCCGAGACCTACGAGCTGCAAATCGGGGACGCCGGCCGGGTGTACGGCCTCGACCGCTTCTCCGGCTCGGAGGTCGACCTGGCCAACCTGGCGCTGCGGGTGGCGATCAGCGAGCACGTGAGGTTCCAGTCGGGCGGGACCGTCGGCCTGCTCGTGCTCGACGAGATCTTCGGCCCCCTCGACGAGGACCGCAAGGCCCGCATGCTCCAGGCCCTCGAGGCGCTCCGCGGGAGGTTCCGCCAGGTGCTGGTCGTCACCCACGACGCCTCCGTCAAAGAGCAGCTCCCCAACGCCGTCGAGGTGGTCAAGCTCCCCGGCCGGCGGGCCACCGCCCGGCTGCTCGCCTGACGAAGGCAGTCGCGAGGTGTCGTCCCCGGCACCCTGGCACCCTGGCACCCCGACGCCCGGCGCGGCGCCGGAGACGCCTCGTCTCGATCGTCGAGCGACCGCGGAACCCTGCGGGACGAGCTCGGCGCCGCCGATCTCTCCACCGCCACCGACCTCGCCCCCGGTGTTGGCTTCGCAGCGGTCCCTGCCACCGGTGCCGGCTCCTCGCTATCATGAGGGCCGAGAGCCGGAGGACCGCATGCGCATCGGCAAGCTTCTGGACCGCAAGGGGCGCTTCGTCACCACCGTCGCGCCCGACGCCACTGTCGCCGAGGTCCTGGCTCTGCTCGCCGAGCACGGCATCGGAGCGCTCGTCGTCAGCGCGGACGGTCGCCGGGTGGATGGCATCGTCTCGGAGAGAGACGTGGCGCGCCGGCTGCACGACACCGGTGCGGGGATCCTCGGAGGGCCGGTGTCCGACATCATGGTCGCCGACGTCCTCACCGCCTCCCCAGACGACGAGGTGGAGTCGTTGATGGCCCTGATGACGACCGAGCGGATCCGCCACGTGCCCGTGGTCAGCGGCGGGGCGCTCGTCGGGATCGTGAGCATCGGCGACGTGGTCAAGCACCGCGTCGACACCCTCGAGGGCGACAACCGGGCGCTGTTCGACTACATCAACGCCCGCTGATCCCGGCGCCGGCGCCGGCTCGGCCAGTGGACCGGATCGCCTCCCACACCAGGGTCATCGGGTGGGCGACTGGCACGCCGGCGGCGGCCAGGTGCATCGAGCAGCCCGGGTTGGCCGAGGCGACCACGTCCGGCCCGACCTTCGCGATGGCTGCGACCTTGCGGTCCCGGATCCTCCCGGCGAGCGCCGGCTGGAGCGTCGAGTAGGCGCCACCCGCTCCGCAGCACAGCCCTTCGTCGTCGAGCTCGACGACCTCGGCCACGAACGGGGTGAGCACCGCCCGCGTCGCCTGGTGCACCCGCTGCACGTGGCGCAGGTGGCAGGGGTCTTGCACCGCGACCCTCCGGGGCAGGCGGGCTCCGGGATCGGGGGACGGCAAGCGCTCCAGGTGTCCCGCCAGCCACTCTTGGACGTCGTGGACCCGGGCGGAGAAGGCGCGCCCCTCGGCGGTGCCGAAGATCCGCCCGTAGTCCTTCAGCGCCGCGCCGCAGCCGACGGAGTCGACCAGCACCGGGGCGTCGCCGGGCAAGGCGGCCATCACCTGCGCGGCCATGGACCGGGTGGCCGCCGCCAGGCCGGCGTGGCAGTGCAATGCCCCGCAGCAAGGCGCCCGATCACCGCTCGGGCGCACCCCGAAGCCGGCCGCCTCCAGCACCGCCTGGGTGGCCTGGTGCACGTCGCGTTGCCAGGCGTCCATCACGCAGCCGGTGAACAGCCACACGTCGTCGCCCGAGGAACGCAGTGGCGGCCGGCGCAGCGGGAGACGAGGAAGGCCGAGCCTTGCGGGGACCAGCCCGGCCCGCTGGGCGACCGCGGCGACCGCCGTGCCCGCCCGCACGAGCGGCGGGTGGCGGAGGGTTGCCAGCGCGGCCCGCTCCCACCACGGCGTCATCCGACCGGCCTCGGCCAGGGTGTCCCGAGCCTGTTCCATCAACCGGCCGAAGGGCACCCCGCTCGGGCAGGCCGTCTCGCACCCCCGGCACAGCACGCAGGTCTCGAACGCGTCGAGGACCTCGCCGGTCACCGGCACTCCGGTCTCCTGGACGGCGCGCATGAGCGCGATCCGGCCCCGAGGCGAGCGGCTCTCGTCGCCGGTCACCCGCCAGGTCGGGCAGTGCGGCAGGCACAGACCGCACTGCACGCAGGTGTGCAGTCCCTCGTCGAGACCCAGGTTCACGAGCGGCCCCCTCCCCCACCAAGAGCGGGGCTCGGCAAGGCCGGGAGGAGCGACCGGCCCGGGGACAACCGGCCGGCCGGGTCGAAGGCCGCCTTCGTCCGCCGGGTCAGCTCCTCCGAGGCGGCGGCGACCCGCCGGGGCTGCTGGGGCCGGCCGGCGTGGACCACCCCGATCCCGACCGACGCCACCCAGCTGCCCGACGGTCCCGCCATGCCCTCGGGAAGCCGGCGAAGCCCCGCGGGCGGCAGCGACCACCGCTGCGGCGGGAGCTCCGGCGGCCCGGCCACCTCCCGCCATGCCCCAGAGCGCGCGAGGACCGCAGCCTCGGCGGCGAGGTCTTCGGGGTGGCCCTCGAGCAACACCCAGGTCGCCTCCCCGTCCCAGAGGATCGCGCCGGGCCGGTACAGGACATCCCGCGCGCCGAAGGGGTCCGCGCCCTCGGCGCGCAGCCAGCACGAGCCCGCCGGCACCGGCTGGGTGCGCAGCACTACCTCTCCGAGCAGGCCGAGAGTGCCGAGCGAGCCGACCACGAGGCGGGGCAGGTCGTAGCCGCTCACGTTCTTCACCGTCGGCCCGCCACCGGTCACGACCCGCCCGTCGGCCGACACGTAGCGCACCTGCAGCAGAGCGTCGCGTACCGGGCCCCGGCCGAGCGAGGCGAGGTGGCCCTCGCCGACCGCCAGGGCGCCGCCCACCGTGCCGCCCCGCTCGGGCAGGGCGCTGCGCTGACCGGCCCCGGCCAGCGCGGCGTGCAGGTCGGCGACGGTCGTGCCGGCCCGCACCCGCACGGTCATCTCCTCCGGGTGGTGCTCGACGATCCCCTCCGGGGCGCGCAACATCCGGGTGCCCCGAGCCAGCGGCCCCCCGAGCTCCGCCCGGGTCCCGGCGCCGGCCACCGCGACGGGGCCCTCCGAGCCGACCTCGTCGGCAAAGGCGAGCAGCTCCGGATCGAGGGGACGGCGCGGCGCCGCGCCGGTCGCAGGAACCCGTGCCGTGCCGGTCCCGCTCATCCCCTCACCCCCGGGTGGCTCATCCCCACACGCCGGCGGGGACCGACTCGAGCGCCTGGATGTCCGCGCAGCTATGGCCTGCGGGCAGGACCTTGCCCGGGTTCGCCCGGCAAGCGGGGTCGAACGCCCGACGGAGCCGCGCTTGGTGGTCGAGGTCGTCGGGACCGAACATGAGCGGCATGTAGTCGCGCTTCTCCACCCCGATCCCGTGCTCGCCGGAGAGCACCCCGCCGGCCGCGAGCGAGGCGGCGACGATCTCTGCGCCGGCGGCGAGCACCCGGTCCATCACCCCCGGCTCCCGCCGGTCGAACACGAGCAGGGGGTGGAGGTTGCCGTCCCCGGCGTGGAACACGTTGACCACGAGCAGTTGGTGGCGCTCGGCGATCGCGTACACCTCTTCGAGCACGTCGGCGAGGACCCCGCGGGGCACGACGGTGTCGTGCAGGTAGTAGTTGGGGGCGATCTGGGCGACCGCCCCGAAGGCGGTCTTGCGGCCCTTCCAGAGCGCCGCCCGCTCGGCGTCGCTGGCCGCGACCCGCACGCTCGTCGCCCCGCGCTCGGCCCCGATCGCCGAGATCGCCTCTGCCGCGGCCGCCACCGACCCGGGCATCCCGTCGACCTCGGCGAGCAGCACCGCCCCGGCATCGGTCGGGTAGCCGGCGTGGACGTAGCGCTCGACCGCCTCGGTGATCCGCCGGTCCATCACCTCGAGGGCAGCGGGAACGATGCCCGCGGCAATGACCGCCCCGACGGTGTCGGCCGCGGCGCGGGGGGTCGAGAAGCCCAGCAGCAACGTCCGCACCGCCGGCGGGTTGGGGGTGAGGCGCACCGCGATCCGGGTGGCGATCCCGAGGGTTCCCTCCCCCCCGACGAACGCCCCCCGGAGGTCGTATCCGGCGGGCTCGGGGTCCAGGCCGCCGAGGCGGACCACGTCGCCGTCGGGGAGCACCACATCTAGAGCGAGGACGTGGGCGCTGGTCACCCCGTACGCCAGGCAGTGGGGACCGCCGGAGTTGTTGGCCACGTTGCCGCCGACGGTGCACGCCTGCTGGCTGGAGGGGTCGGGGGCGAAGTGGAACCCGCGAGGGCGCAGCTGGTTGGACAGGTCGAGGTTGACCACCCCCGGCTCGACCCACGCGACCCGGTTGGGCAGGTCCACCTCGAGCAACCGGTCCATCCGGGTGAGGGCCACGACGACCGGCTCCCCGAGCGGCACCGCGCCGCCGGCGAGGCCCGTCCCCGCCCCACGGGGCACCACGGCCCGGCCGTGGCGGACGGCGGCGCGCACCACCGCCTGCACCTCGGCGGTGCTGCGCGGGAAGCACACCGGTCCGCTGCGACCCCTGTCGAACACCGACGCGTCCCTGGCGAGCAGGCCGCGTTCGACGGCGTCGGCCCGGACCCCGTCGGGCCCGAGCGCGGCCACCAGGTCCTCGACCAGCCGGTCGGGCGCGTCCCGCCCGACCGGCGGTCCGCCATCCCGGGAGCCCGCGCGCCAGGGCCCGGACCGCACCGCCGCGCGGGCAACGGGCCAGGATCGGGAACGAGCCATGACGTCGAAGCTACGACGCCGCCGCCCCGACCGCCACGTGGCCGCCCCGGAGCCGGCCTCCCAGGACTAGCGGGGACGCGGTGGCCGGCGGTGGCGCGCACGCCACCGGGTTGCCCGGCCGGCGCAGAGCCGCGCGGCGACCAGGTACGATGAGATGGAACGGTGAGCCGGCCGGGTGGCCGCGGCCGGGCTCGACCCGGTCGAGGAAGGTCGGGGCTCCACAGGGCAGGGTGCTGGCCAGCAGCCAGTCGAGGTGACTCGCAGGAAAGTGCCACAGAGAACAGACCGCCGATGGACGGCCCTGCCGTCACAGGCAAGGGTGAAACGGTGCGGCAAGAGCGCACCAGCGCCCGGGGCGACCCGGGCGGCTCGGCAAACCCCACCCGGAGCAAGGTCGAGCGTGGGACGGCCGGCCCGGCCGATGTCCCCAGGTAGACCGCACAGATGGATGGCCACCCAGCCGGACCCCGGAAACGGGCCGGTGGACAGAACCCCGCCTACAGGCCGGCTCACCGTCTCCACCACCGGCCGAGGACACCGGTATGGATGGGCGGGTGAGGCCGGTCAGCCGCGCGCAGGTCGGGCGGGTGTTCTGTGCGAGTGGCTGGCGCGCTGCCTCCGGCGGCCGGTCGGCTCCGCTGGGCGGGCCGCGGTTCAAGGGTTGGGGTCGGGCGCCGGGCTCGCCCGCTTGGCGGTCCGGGCCGTTGCGGTGCTGGCGGCCGCCAGGATGGTGAGGGCGGCCAGGCCGGCTGGTCCCCACCGTGGTCCGATCGTCGCGGACAGAGCGCCTGTCCGCGAGGATCGAAACACCGGCGGCAGCGAGAAGCCACGCCTCGCCCCGCAGACCCGCCGTCTCCACCCACGCGACCGTAGGCGCCACCAGAGAGCACCGGCCCATAACCTCCACCCCGCTGGAGGGCTGGCAACGTGCCCCGAGGATGACCGAGACACCCGGGTCGCCGACTCGACGCTCGTCAAGCAGGCGTCCCCCGAGACGGGTTGGTGTCGGCCCGCCGACGTTCCGAGCGGTCCAGTCTGATAATCTGATCGCATGCCTGAAGTGAGCGCCACCGATGCGGCCCGGAACTTCTCCGACCTCCTCGACGCCGTCGAGCACCGCGGCGAGCACTTCACGATCGTGCGCCGCGGCAAGGTCGTGGCCCAACTCGACCCCGTGCAGGCCGGCAAGGGAGCCGAGGTCAAGGCGCTCCTGCAACGCCACCGCCGCGACCCGGCCTTTGCCCGGGACGTCACCTCGGCCCGGGATCTCCTCGAGATCGAGCACCGACCCTGAGACTGAGCCAACTCCTCCTCGACACCACCTTCCTGGTCGACGCCGACCGCTCGGGATCGACACTCGACGACCTGATCGCCGATGATGACGACGCGGCGATCGCCGCCATCACCGTCGCCGAGCTCCTGGTCGGGGTCCACCTCGCCGATGACGCCCACCGGCCCGACTGTCAGGCCTTCGTCGACGACGTCATCGACGTCGTCCCCATCGTCGACTACGACGAAGCGGTCGCCTCCTCCCACGCCGAGCTCCTCGCCTTCGTGCGCCGCCAGGGCCGGCCCAGAGGAGCCCACGATCTGATCATCGCCGCCACCGCCAAGGCGACCCAGCGTGACGTCGTCTCCACTGACAGCTCCGCCTACAGCGATCTTCCCGGAATCGTCGTCCGCTCCCACCGAGCCTGAAATGGCCAGGCCGGCCCGGGGCGTCGATGCCGGTGGCGTCGGCAAGCTGTACGCGATCTACGTCGACCCCTCGTGGTGGGGTCGGGGCCTCGGGCGGGCGCCGATCGAGAATGC
>JAJZWW010000160.1 GCA_021846485.1 Actinomycetes bacterium | reverse complement strand
TTCCTTGCGCAACAAGGGAGTGGGCCGGGCGCCCAGGCCGACGAAACCGGTGACGCCGGGAGTGTTGCGCACGACGTACCACGAGTCGTCGTCGAGCTGCATGCGCACGAGCAGGTAGCCCGGGAAGACCTTCTTCGAGACGACCTGCTTCTTGCCGTTCTTGAGCTCGATGACGTCTTCCATCGGGATGACCACCTCGAAGATGCGCCCCTCCATGTTCATGGAGGCGATGCGGCTCTCGAGGTTGGACTTCACCTTGTTCTCGTAGCCGGCGTAGCTGTGCACCACGTACCACGCGCCCGGCCGGTCGTAGGGGCTCTCCGGCGGACGGGGGACGCCAGGCTGCTCGCCGCCGGCGCCGCCGCCCTCCCCGGGACCGGCAGCCTCCCCGGGACCGGCAGCCTCCCCGGGACCGGCAGCCTCCCCGGGACCGGCAGCCTCCCCGAGAACGCCCGAGCCCTCGCCGCCGTCGTCGGGCAGCGGCATCACCTCGTCGTCGGGGGTCACGGGTTGAAGATGAAGTTGGCCAGGTGCTGGAAGGCGACGTCCAAGCCGAAGATCATGGCCATCATCAGAGCGAGGGTCACCAGCACGACGGTGGAATAGTTGAGGGTCTCGGCACGGGTGGGCCAGACCACCTTGCGCATCTCGACGTTGACCTCGTGGAGGAACTGCCGGGGGCCCGTGCGGTGGCGGCTCGGCGCGAGAGCCTGGCGGGCAGTCCGGGTGCTCGAGTCGCCCGACCCCGCCTCCTCGGCTTCCTCGGCGGCGGTCGCCCGAGCGCCGGCGGAGCCCGGCCCGGCTGTGCCGATGCCACCCGCCTCGTCGGGCACGACCCAGCCGTTGGAGTCGCCACGACGTTGCATCTCTCGGCGCTGTTGTCGGTTCATGCTCACGGTGGTGACCTTCCAGACTGCGGAGCAGGGCAGGAGGGACTCGAACCCCCAACCGCCGGTTTTGGAGACCGGTGCTCTGCCAAATTGAGCTACTGCCCTCGGAGGGGCGGGTGCGTCCCGCCCGGCAAGGATAGCACCGGCTCCGGCGGACCCGGCCGGCGGGGCCGCGCCTGGCAGTCTGCCGGGACCCACCGGTATGGTACCTACATGGCGTCGACCGGATCCTTCGCCCCCGCCGGGCCCCCCCGGGGAGCCGACCTGCTCGGCGACCATCGCCCGGCGGCCGATCGGTTGGTGCGGCGGGTGCTGCGGGTGCCGGAGCGCAAGCCGGCCGGCGAGCGGGCTGCCCACCGGATCTTCAGCTTCGGGATCGTGCTCTCCGCCCTGCGTTGCCTCCTCACCTACATCTTCCTGCCGATCCTGGCGCCCCTGCTCGGTGTCGCCGGCAGCGTCGGACCGGCGATCGGCATCCCCCTGGCGGTCGTCGCGCTGAGCTTCGACGTCATGGGCATCCGCCGCTTCTGGCTCGCCGACCACCGCTGGCGCTGGGCGATGAGCGGCATCTACCTGGCGGTGATGGCCCTGGTCGTCGCCCTGCTGGTCGGCAACCTGATCACCCTGGCCCGCTGATCCGCTGGCCGGCGGGCTCGCCCCGCGAGCTCATCCAGCCAGGATCTGGGGCCGTCGGCGGACGACCCAGGCGAGGACTCCGAGCGCCCCGAGCGCTCCGGCGGCCCCGGCGACTCCCACCGCCACCCACGGTCCCGGACCCCGGCGCGACCGGCGGCCGTCCATCTCGGTGAGGATGTCGGCCATCACCGGCGGCAGCGCCTCTCCCGGCTCGGCCCGTAGGGCGTGGAGGGTGCGCAGCATCCGGCGGTAGCGCGCCGCGTCGGCCTGGCAGCGCAGGCACTGCGCGACGTGCGCCCGGGCCCGCTCGTCCAGCTCCACCTCACCCGCGACCCAAGCCGGGAGCAGCTCGCCGACGCCGTCGCACTCGCCGCCACGGCGCAGCACCCGGTCAACCAGGTTCGCCACTCTTCCCCCTGTCGACCAGGGACTCCTTGAGCCGCCGGCGGGCCCGGTGCAAGCGGACCTTGGCCGCCGCCTCGGAGATGCCGAGCTGGTCGGCGATGGCCTGGTGGGACAGGTCGTAGATGTCCCGGAGCACGATCACCTTGCGCAGGCGGGGCGGGAGCCCGGCGAGCGAGGCGGCGACCAGCTCCCGATCGGCCTGGCTGCTCGCCCGCCACTCGGGGTCCCGGTCGGGCCGGGCGTCGACCACCGCCATCTCCTCGGTCAGCGGGACCGTGGCCGACCGGCGCCGCTTGCTCACCAGCGTCGAGGCGCAGTTGGCGGTGATCCGGTACAGCCAGGTGGTGAACTGGGCGTCTCCCCGGAAGCGGCCGAGACCCCGCTGGGCTCGCAGGTAGGCCTCCTGGACCACGTCGCGTGCGTCCTCCTCGTTGCCGGTCAGACGGTACGCCAGGGTGTAGGCCTCGGGGTACGTCGCCTGCACCAGCTGAGCGAGGGCGTCGCGGTCCCCGCCGCGGGCGGCGTCGACCAGTCGGGCGAGGTCGGGGTGGTCCGCGCCCCGCAGCGGCAGGCCGCGGCGCCGCTCCCGAGCGGGGGCGACCTGGGCCGGGACCAGGCGCGGGAGCGCCGGCGGCGGGGCTGCGGCTGCCGGGGCGGCCACGGTGGCTAGCGGGTCTCTTTGTGCAAGGTGTGCTGGCGCTCCCAGCGGCAGTACTTCTTCATCTCGATGCGCTCGCGATCGTTGGTCTTGTTCTTCATCGTGATGTAGTTGCGACGCTTGCAGACGTCGCAGGCGAGGGTGACTTTCACACGCTTGTCGTTTTTCGGCACGGTTCCTCCCGGGGCTCATGGTACCAGGGCGGCGGGACCCAGCCGGGGAGCGCGACCTCGGCCCGGCTGGTGTCCCTCGCAGTGGTAGCGGCGGTCGGACTCGAACCGACGACAACTCGATTATGAGCCGAGTGCTCTGACCAACTGAGCTACGCCGCCGAGCCCCTTGTCGGAATCGAACCGACGACACCAGCCTTACCATGGCTGTGCTCTGCCGACTGAGCTAAAGGGGCGGATGTGACCGGAGCTACGGACCGACTCGGCTCCGACATGCTAGCCGCGCGATGCGCCAGCCGCTGCGGGCGGCGCGCGCCGGTAGCCTCCCGCCGATGGAGCTGCGCCAGGTCCGCCGGGACGACGCCGAGGCGGTGCGGGCGATATACAACCGTGAGGTGACCGAGTCGACGGTCACCTTCGACCTCGTGGCCCGCACCCTCGACGAGCAGCTGCAGTGGATCGACGAGCACCGCGGCGCCCACCCGGCGGTGGTCGCGGTCGACGGCTCTGGCAGGGTGCTCGGGTTCGCCTCGCTGTCGCCTTACCGCTCCCGCCCCGCCTACCGTACGACGGTCGAGGACTCGGTCTACGTGGCGCGCGACGCCCGGGGTGGCGGCGTCGGGCGGCTGCTGCTAGAGGCGGTCGTCGAGCTCGCCGCCGACCACGGCTTCCACGCGGTGATGGCCCGGGTGGTCGGCAGCCACGAGGCCTCCATCCGGCTCCACCGCAGCTGCGGCTTCGAGCTGGTCGGCGTCGAGCGGGAGGTGGGACGCAAGTTCGGCCGGTGGCTCGACGTCGCCTTGATGCAGCTGCTGCTCGGCGACCCCGGCAGCCACCCCCGGCCGCCGCTGATCCCCTAGCTAGCCGGCCGGTGGCCGCCCGGCCAGGGGCGGGCGGATGGCGCCCTCCTGGACGACGGTGATCGCCAGCGACCCCTCGGCGGTGAACATCTGCCCGAGGCACAGACCCCGGCCGTCCCCGCTCGACGGCGAGGACTGCGCATAGAGCATCCAGCGGTCCACCCGGAACGGTCGGTGGAACCACATGGCATGGTCGAGGCTGGCCACGAACGACGGCGGGTCCATCATCCGGCCGGCGGCGGCCTCCTGACGGGCGAATGCTTCGATCGGCACCGACAGGAGGGTGAGGTCGGAAGCGTAGGCGGCCACGCAGGCGTGGAGGGTCGGGTCGTCGCGTAGGGGGCCGAGGGTGCGGAACCAGAGGAGCCGGTCGTGGCCCCCGAGGGGTGGAGCCATCCGCAGCTCGAAGGGGAAGGACGGTGGCGGGAGCTGGCGGTCCCCGTCCTCGGCCGCCTCGTCGATCCCGAAGCCCCGCCAGGAGGGCAGCGTGGCGGGCTCGGCCACCCCGTCGGGGAAGGGGACCTGGCGGTCGTAGCCCGGCTCGGCCAGCTTGAACGAAGCCTGGAGGTTGAATATAGCCCGGCCGTCCTGCACACCGACCACCCGCCGGGTGGCGTAGCTGCGGCCGTCGCGGATCGGGTCCACCTCGTAGACGACCGGCGCCGCGGGGTCTCCCGCCCGCAGGAAGTACGCGTGGAGGCTGTGGACCGTCTTGTCCGGCACGCTGCGGTGGGCGGCGACCAGCGCCTGGGCCGCCACCTGACCCCCGAAGATGCGCTGCAGGCGCGTCGGCGGGGTCTTTCCCCGGAACAGCTTCCGATCGATGGTCTCCAGGTCCAAGGTGTCGAGCAGGACGGCGAGCGGCGCAGGCACCACCCCCACCCCGGCCTCAGCTCCCATGACTGGCCTCAGCTCCCATGGCCGTCGGGGTGGTGGCCGCCCGCGGGGTAGCCGTCGGGGTGGCTCGAGTGCCAGGCCCACGCGGAGGCGACGATGTCGTCGAGGCCGAGGCGCGGCTTCCAGCCGAGCAGCTCGGCCGCCAGGCGGTTGTCGGCGTAGACCGCCACCGGGTCGCCCGGCCGGCGGGGGGCGAGCTCGTGAGGCACCGGCCGGCCGCTGGCCCGCTCGGCTGCATCGAGCACCTCCCGGACCGACGAGCCAACCCCGGTCCCGAGGTTGACTGCCGCCGAGGCGCCACCCGACTCCAGGTGACAGAGGGCCGCGAGGTGGGCCTCGGCGAGGTCGACCACGTGGACGTAGTCGCGGATGGCGGTGCCGTCCGGCGTCGGGTAGTCGCTGCCGAACACCTGCAGCGGCGGGCGCCGGCCGAGCAACGCCTTCATCACCACCGGCACCAAGTTGGTGGTGAGCGTCCAGTCCTCGCCCAGGCTCCCGTCCGGCCAGGCGCCGGCGGCGTTGAAGTACCGCAGGCTCACCGACCGCAGCCCGCCGAGCCGGTCGAGCCAGCCGAGCATGGCCTCGACCAACGCCTTGCTCTCCCCGTAGGGGCTCTCGGGGCGGAGCGGCGCCGCCTCGGTCACCGGGAGGGCGTCGGGGGTGCCGTAGACCGCCGCGGAGGAGGAGAACACCACCCGCTCGACCCCGGCGCCGGCGGCGGATTCGAGCAACGCGGCGGTCGCGCCGACGTTGTTGCGGAAATACCTCCCCGGCTGCTCCATCGACTCGCCGGCGGCCTTGTACGCGGCGAAGTGCACCAGGGCGTCCACGCGGTGCTCGTCGACCACCGCGCGCACCGTGGAGGGGTCGGCGACGTCACCCACCACCAGGGGGAGGTCGCGCGCCGCTGCCCGGCACCCCCGCTCCAGCGAGTCGAGCAGCACCACCTCCCGCCCCCGCTCCGCGAGCAGCCTGGCGGTGAGGGAGCCGATGTAGCCGGCTCCGCCGGTCACGAGGATCGTCATCGGCACCAGTCTGGCCGATGCCGGGGCCTCCCCCCGGCCCGACCGGATTCGCACCCAATACATGCATGGTGCAACAATGTCTGAATGCACCTTCTCGCCCGCGCTGCCCGTAGGTGAGGACCCACCAGCCCCTGAGCGTCGTCGGCCGGCGCATCGCCGGCCAGGCCCTCTCGGGGGTCCGCGCGGCGCCCTACCTGCGCAAATGGCTGGTCCTCGGAACCCTGATCGGGGTGGTCGCCGGCTTCGGGGCGGTGGCCTTCTACGACGGGCTGCACCTCGCCACCCACCTGCTGCTGGTCGACGTCGGGGGGTACCGGCCGGCGACCACCGCCGGCGAGGGCGGCTACCGGGCGGCGAGCGGGTTCTCCCGGCCGTGGGCCATCCCGCTCGTCGCCGGCGGCGGCGGCCTGGTCGCCGGGGCCCTCGTGTTCTGGCTCGCCCCCGAGGCGGAGGGCCACGGGACCGACGCGGCGATAAAGGCGGTGCACACCAACCCCAAGGGGGTCCGGCCGAGGGTGATCGGGGTGAAGCTCCTCGCCAGCGCGATCACCATCGGGTCGGGCGGGTCGGGAGGCCGGGAGGGTCCCACCGCCCAGATCTCCTCGGGGTTCGGCTCGGTCCTCGCCCGCACCCTCAACCTCACCCCGGCCGACTCGCGGCTGTGCGTCGCCGCCGGGATCGCCTCGGGGATCGGGGCGATCTTCCGGGCACCCTTCGGGGGCGCCCTGCTCGGCGTGGAGCTGCTCTACACCGACGACGTCGAGATCGAGGCGCTCCTGCCGAGCGTCGTGGCCAGCGTCGTCGGCTACGTCATCTTCAGCCTCGCCACCGGCAACTTCACCCCGATGTTCGGCTCGCACGCCGGCGCCGGCGTGGCCCACGCCTGGCAGTACCTGCTCTTCGTCGTGGTCGGGCTGTTCGCCGGGGCGATGGGGTGGCTGTACACCAAGTCGTTCTACGGGCTGGCCGGGTGGTTCGCCTCCTGGCCCGGGCCCCGCGCCCTGCGACCCGCCGCCGCCGGGGTGGTGGTCGGGCTGATCGGCCTGGCCGTACCCGGCGTGCTCGGCACCGGCTACGGGGAGCTGCAGGCCGAGCTCGGCCTGCACACGCTGATGGCCATCCCCTTGTACCTGGTGGTCCTCGTGCCCCTCGGCAAGATCCTCGCCACCAGCCTCACGATCGGCTCGGGCGGCTCGGCGGGCATCTTCGGGCCGGGAATGGTGATCGGGGGCGCCAGCGGGGCGGTCCTCTGGAGGCTGTTCCACCTCGCCGGGTTGACCCCCCACGACCAGGTCGCCTTCGTGATCGTCGGGATGGCCGCCTGCTTCGGGGCGGCCGCCCACGCGCCGATCGCGGTGCTCCTGATGGTCGCCGAGATGACCGGCAGCCTCGCCCTGCTGCCTCCCGCGATGGTCGCCCTGGCCTTCTCGATGCTGGTCGTCGGAGAGGCGACGATCTACCGCGGCCAGCTCCGGCGGCGTGGCGACTCCCCCGCCCACCGCTTCGACCTCGGGGTGCCCGACCCGGCGTCGGTGCCGGTGACCGCCTTGATGCACCCGCCCCTCCTCGTGCTCGCCGCGTCGGTCTCCGCGCCCGACGCCCTCGCCATCCTGCAGGAGGCGCAGCTGCCCGGCGCGCCGGTCGTCAACCGCGACGGGGCGTTCATCGGGTCGATCCAGACCCCCCGCCTCGCCGAGCTCGGTGCCCGTGGC
>JAJZWW010000159.1 GCA_021846485.1 Actinomycetes bacterium | reverse complement strand
CGGCGACGGGGGGCGGCGACGGGGGGCGGCGGCAAGCGACAGCCGACCCGCGGCCACACACTGGCCTCACTCCGAGCGCCGACGCGCTGTCCGCGCCCTGGTCGGTTGGGCAACCAGAACTGGGTGCACTGGGCCGAACCGGGGGCGTTCAGTGCCCGATACGGGGGTCCAACGCACCCACTTCGCCTCTACGCACCCAGCTTCCTGACCCGCCCGACCACTTCCCACTGCGCTGAGAAGGAACTTGCCTGCTGGACTTCTCCACCAGCCCGCACCTCGGGGTTTGGGAGCGAAACAGTCCAGCAGGCAAGTTTCTCCTCGACAAGCGCGGCAACCCACGCCACGAGTGTCGAGACGACACCCCATGGGAGGGGAGGACGGTCGCCGACCCGACCCTGATCTGACTCGACTCAGCCCAGTCGCCGGGGCCCGGACAGCGGGAGGCGGCGAGGACTGGCAGGCGACGACGGAGGCTGTCCACGGCGACCACCCGACAGCGCGCCGCTCGTCCCGCCTCACCCTACGCGGCCCCACGGCGACCGCCCCGGCGCCGACTCCGCCCGCCGCCGGCCGACCGGCCGGCCGCTGAGACCCGGCCAACCCCTCGCCGATCAGCCCGCTGGGCAGCCCGACCGACCGGCTCAGGGCTCAGGGCTCAGGACAGCACCCGCCGGCGGAAGGCCCGGATGCCGAGGCCGAGGAACGCCGCAGCGAAGGCTGCCAGCACGGGGTAGACGGCGTAGAGCGGCATGTGGCTGACGCCCGTGAAAGCTCCCCGCAGCCCCTCGTTGGCGTAGAGGAGCGGGTTGAGGCAGGTGAGCGCCTGCAGCCAGGAGAACCCACCGACCTGGACCGGGGCAAGCCGGGTCCACTGGTAGTAGGTGCCGCCGAGGAAGGTCACCGGCAGGACGATGAAGCCGAACATGAGCCCGATGTTGCGGGGCTCGAAAACGCAGCCGAGGAGCAGCCCGAGGCTGCTGAACGCCAGGCACACCAGCGGCAGGAGAGTGAGGATCACCGCCCAGTGGAGGGTGAAATCGGCGTGCACCCCGGGAGCGTGGATCACCGCGGCGATCGGGAACACGATCACCGCGGCAAGCAGGCCCTGGATCATCCCGAAGACCACCTTGGCCACCGCGACCAGCCACACCGGGCAGGGGGCCTGGACCCGGTCCTCGATCTCCCGGGTGAAGCCGAACTCCTGGGCAAGCTGGAGGGCCACCGCCTGCACCCCTTGGAACAGGACCGATATGCCGACCACGCCGGGCACGAGGACCGTGGCGAAGTCTCCGGCGCCGGCCGAGCCGCCCCCGACGGACTGGCCGATCTTCGGGAAGACGTAGAGGAACACGAACACCAGGAGGAACGGCTGGATCAGGGTGCGCAGCACGAACTCGACGAGGTGCTTGCGCAGCACGGTCAGGTCCCGCAGCAGCAGCGCCCCGAGGGTCGTCCACGACGCCGAGGCCGCCGACCGCAGGGGCACGGCACTGATCGGGGCGCCGGTCGGCGCCTCCCGGAGGGTGGTGGTCGCCATCAGTCTCGCAGGTCCTTCCCGGTCAGGTTGATGAACACCGTCTCCAGGGTGGGCGGTTTCACCGAGAGGTCGACGACCTCCACCCCGGCGACCTCGGCGGCAGACACCACCTTGGGCACCACCCGCTCGGCGCCGCTCACGTGCAGCTCCACCGCTCCGTCGACCACCCGGGCCAGCGAGACGCCCTCGACCCGTCCCTGCAGGACGGGAGCCGCGACCTCGGGGTCCCCGACGACCTTCACGGTGACGATCGTGTCGGCCCCCACCGTCGCCTTCAGGCGTTCGGGGCTGTCGAGGGCGAGGATCCGGCCGTGGTCCATGATCGCCACCCGGCCGCAGAGGCGGTCGGCCTCCTCCATGTAGTGGGTGGTGAGCAGCACCGTCTGGCCGTCCCGGTTGAGCTCCCCGAGCATCTCCCAAAGCGACAGGCGTCCCTGGGGGTCCAGACCGGCGGTGGGCTCGTCCAAGAACAGCACTGCCGGGCGGTGCAGGATCGCCCGGGCGACCATGAGGCGCTGGGCCATGCCGCCCGACAGCGCGTACACCGAGGCCTTGGCCCAGCGACCGAGCTGGAAGCGCTCGAGCAGCTCGGTTGCCGCCCGGGCGCTGGCCCGACCACCCAGGCCGAACATCCGCCCGTGGAAGTAGAGGTTCTCCCAGCAGGTCAGGGCCCGGTCGAGGGTGTTCTGCTGGGAGACGGTCCCGATCAGCTGCTTCACGATCGCGGGGTGGCGGACGACGTCGACGCCGCCGATCGTCGCGCATCCCGAGCTCGGCACCACCCGGGTGGTGAGCATGCCCGCCGTGGTGGTCTTGCCGGCGCCGTTGGGGCCGAGCAGCCCGAAGACCTCGCCCGCTCCGACCTCGAGGTCGAGCCCGTCGACGGCGGTGAAGTCCGTGCCCGGGTATGTCTTGGTGAGCCCGACGGTGCGGATCACCACATCCAGTCCCTCCGGCACGGGGGCGAGACCCCGGTCGAGCTCCGTGGCCACCATCTCCTGCCGTCCTCTCCCGTCCCGACACCGCCTTCCGGCGATGCCCGTCATTCAGCGGCTGTCGCAAAACTACCTGAGACGGTGACCGGCCGTCCGCAAGCAAGTCGTCATGACTACACATGGCGCCTCATGTAAAGGCGGACGGCCGGTCACCACCTTCACAAGGGTTTTGCGACAGCCACTCCCGGGCGGAAAACCCGACCGACCGCTCAGGGTAGGGCACCGCCGGTCGATACTCCCACTACGAGAGGTCCGTGCGGCCCGGGAGGACCACCGCTCGAGTCGGTTCCACCCTCCGCCGCCCGGGAGGACGGGAGAGCTGGCTGCGATGTCGAGAGCAACGACCGGGACGCCGAGGGGACCGGGCGCGGCCGCGACGGAGGCCCCGGCGGCCGAGGCGCTCCTCGCGGAGGCCAAACGGCGGGCGCGGCGCTTCGAGCTGCTCCACTCCCTCGCCGCCGAGGGCTACGTGGTGCTCGACCGGGACGGCACCGTACGGGAGCGCCACAGCCTGCGCTCTCGGGGGTCGGCGCCTGCGCGGCCGCCGTTCGAGCGGGTGGCGGAGGGCAGCGTCGCCGCCTGGCGTAGCGCGCTCTCCCGTGCGGCGGCCTCCCCCGGCACCGCTGTGGAGCTGCCCGACGCCGAGATCGTCGACGCCGAGGGCGACTGCCACCGGGTGGAGATCGTCCTCGCCGACCTGCGCGACGAGCCGAGCGTCGGTGGCCTCGTCGCCACGTACTGGGACATCTCCCCCCGAGTGCAAGCCCAGGCGCCGGCCACCTTCCAGGCCCGGCTGCTCGCCGCGGTGGCCCAGGCAGTCGTCGCCGTCGACCGGGAGGGACGGATCCTCTACTGGAGCCCGGCGGCCGAGAGGCTCTACGGCTGGGCGGAGCACGAGGCGCTCGGCCGCTCTCACCAGGAGCTGTTCGGGTCGATGGACCTCCCCGAGCTGGCGCCGGCGCGCGCCGCGTTCGCCGGCGGCTGGGAATGGACCGGCGAGACGTCCGTCGCCCGCCGCGACGGGCGGCGCATCCCGGTCAGCGTGTCGCTCACCCCCCTGGTCGACGGTGACGGGGGGCTCACCGCGGCAGTGGTGGTGTCGGCCGACCTGAGCGAGCGGCGGCAGGCCGAAGACCGGCGCGCCGCGGCCGAGGCCCGCTTCGCCGCCGCCTTCCACCAGTCGGGCTACGGCATGGCCCTCACCGACCTGGGCCTCGGGGTGACCGTCGCCAACCCTGCCCTGTGCGGGTTGCTCGGGCGCTCCGAGGAGGAGCTCCTCGGGCGGCAGTGGACCCGCTTCTTGCACCCCGACGACCGGCGCGCGGGCCGCGACCTGCGCCCGGTCGAAGGGGGGCGGGTCTCCGTGGAACGCCGCTTCGTCCGCCCCGACGGCGGGATCGTGTCGCTGCAGGTCGACCTCAACCTGGTCCGGGACCCCGAGGGCCGGCCCTGCTCCTACATGGTGCAGCTGCAGGACGTCACCGCCCGCCGGCGGGCGGAGGCCGAGCTCGAGCACCGGGCGCTGCACGACGACCTGACCGGCCTGCCCAACCGCACGCTCGTCGTCCGGCACCTCGACCTCGCCCTGGCGGACCACGGCGACGCGGAGGTCGGGGTGATCTTCGTGGACGTCGACGGGTTCGGCCACATCAACGACGTGCTCGGCCACGACGCCGGGGACCGGGTGCTCGTCGAGCTCGCCGAGCGGCTCCGGCGGGTGGTCCGGGCGGACGACACCGTCGGGCGCTGCGGCGGCGACGAGTTCGTGCTCGTCTGCCGGGACGTCGGCTCGGAGGAGCTGGCGGCGCTCGCCGAGCGGGTCGCGCAGGCGGCGGAGGCACCGGTCGGCCTGCGGGGCCGGCAGGTGCCGTTGCGCGTCGGGCTGGGCATCACCATGAGCCGCCCCGGCAGCACCAGCCGCTCTTTGCTGTCGGAGGCCGACGCGGCGGTGGCCCGGGCGAAGGAGATCGGCCGCGGCCGGGCGGCGGTCTTCGACGAGTCGCTCCGCTCCAAGGCCCGGGCGCTGCTCGAAGGGGAGCGCAAGCTGCGCACCGCCCTCGACCGGGGGGAGATCGTGGCCCACTTCCAGCCGATCGTCGACCTGCCCACCGGCCGGCTGGTCGGCTTCGAGGCCCTCGCCCGCTGGCAGCGCAACAACCACCCGGTCCCCGCCCAGGAGTGGATCGACGTCGCCCAGCGCAGCGGCCTGATCGTCGAGCTGAGCGAGGTGGTGCTCGCCGGCGCGGTCGCCGAGGCCGCCGAGTGGAACCGCCGCCAGCCCGAGCGGCGCCTGTGGGTCGCCGCCAACCTCGACGCCTCCCACCTGGTCGAGAACCGGCTGCCGGAGGTGGTCGACCGCATGCTCTCAGCTGCCGGGCTCGACCCGCAGCTGTTGCACCTGGAGATCACCGAGACTGCGGTGATGCGTGACCTGGAGGCCTCGGCCGCGGTGCTCGGCGCCCTGCGCGACCTCGACGTGCACCTCTCGGTGGACGACTTCGGCACCGGCTACTCGTCGCTCGCGTACCTGCGCCGGCTTCCAGTCGACACCATCAAGATCGACCGCAGCTTCGTCGCCGAGCTCGACGGGAGCGGCGGGGGTGGTGACGGAGACGCCACGATCGTCCGGGCGGTGCTCGGGCTCGGCAAGGCGCTCGGACTGCGCTGCGTCGCCGAGGGCGTCGAGACCGCCGAGCAGCGTCACGTGCTCGCCGGGCTCGGCTGCGAGCTCGGGCAGGGCTACCTCTGGAGCCGGGCGCTGGCCCCCGACGACGCCCGGCGCTGGGTCGATCAACCGTCACCGCCCTGCCCCCCACCTGTTGGGGCTCGGCGTCAGGGCGGGGGGAACCGTGCCGCCCGCCGGCGCTGACCGGCCGGCCCCGACTCAACCCGAGCCGGTGCCGGCCGGCGCCGGCGGGCCGACCCGGGTCCAGCAGCGGGCCCCGGTCCAAGGCGAGCTCACCCCGTCGGAGTCGGTGGCTCGGACCTCGAAGCAGACCGTCTGGCCGGCGGCGAAGCCGGTGTAGGTGACGGCAGGCGCGCCGGTCATCCGCCACGACGCCGGCATCTGCCAGGCGCCTCCACCCAAGCGGTAGCGGACCGACATCGCGGCCAGGGAGCTCGACAGGACCGGGCGGGGGAAGTGGACCACGACCGTCGCCGACGCGGCGGTGACCGCCGCCGGGGTGAAGGCGACGGTCGGCGGGTCGTTGGCCAGGTGGTCCCACACCCCGCCGGAGCCGGCCCGATCCAAGGCGGCCTGGTCGACCCCGACCGGAGCCCCGCCACTGGCGGCCGGGTCGTAGGTGGCCGCGCCCGACGGACCGACCTGGTAGACCCGGCCGGTCGAGGCACCCTCGAGGAGGGTCCCCGCCGCCGGCCGGCGGGACAAGGTATCGAAGGGGTGGATGCCGGCCACGCCGGCGTTGGCGATGTCCCAGCCGTCGACGACCACCGGGGCGATCGCGCCGCGGCCGAGGTCGGCGGGGTCGGCGACCGCGAGAGGTGCGCCGCCGGCCACGACCCACTCCTGGCCGGTGCGGTCGTCGGAGAGGACCGTGCCGTCCGCGGGGACGGCGGCGAAGCCCGACGCCGGCGACCCCCGGTGGTCGAGGTCCCACTGGTCGACCGGGACCGCGCCGGAGCACCCGCCGAGAGCGGCGCAGTCCGCGACGTAGAGGGGGGCGCCGCCGGCGACCACGTAGTAGTCCCCGGTCTGGACCGAGCGGACCAGCGTGCCGCCGGCGGGAGTCGGGGCGAACAGCACCAGCTCCGCGGCGTCGACCTGCACCGGCGGCTCGGCCGCCGAACCCTCCAGCAGCCTGACGTCGGCGGGGGGGACCTCCAGCGCGGCACCGCCGACCACCTCGTAGTACGGGCCGGTCGAGCCCACCTCGAGCAGCTCCCCGCTGGCGACCCAGGCCGGCAGCGGGGCGGCGACCACCGCCACCGACCCCTCCCACCAAGTGGCACCCCGGTCGTAGTGGCCGGCCGCCCACGACGACGCCCAGATCGCCCGGGCGGTCGTCGCCGGCGGAGCGCTGGCGGCCAGGTCGGCGACCACCGCGGGGTAGCCGTCGTCGCCGGCGTCCAGGTTGACCGCCACGTAGTAGGCGGCCTCGGCCAGGTCCGGGTAGGCTCCCGACGGGTCGCCGAGACCGTTGTTGAGCGGGTTGTCCCGGTACCACCACTCGCCGGGGGGCTGCTCGGAGGCCATCCACTGCAACAGGACGGTCACGTTGGCGGTGCTCACCGGCCAGCCTCCGTCCCGGAGCACCAGGGCGGCCCAGTCGGAGTTGGTCGACAGGCCGACCCCGGCGTGGAACGCCGGCGGGGCGCTCGCCGCGCCAGAGGCAACGCGAGCCGGCGACGTCGCCCCCTGCGCAGGGGAGGCGGCCAGCGGCGGGCCGAGGCAGACGAGCGCGGCGAGCACCAGGGCTGCCACCCACATCAGCCGACGCCGCCGGGCCGCGCAGCACCAGGCCGTCCGTGCCCGCCCGTCGGAGATCCGGATAGAAGATGTGTACCAGAGTCTCCCGCCGGGGGTCAACCAGCTCCGTCGCGCCGACAGCGGGCGGACGACCACCAGGAGGCGCCAGCGGTCCGTACGCTCAAGCGCGCCACTCCGGCTGCCGAAAAATTGAGGTCCCCCCACGAGGAGCCCGATGACCCGACCCCGCGGCACCGCCCGCGCCACCGCCGCCCGCCTCACCGCGGCCGGCCTGCTCGCGGCGGCCGCCGTGGCGGG
>JAJZWW010000158.1 GCA_021846485.1 Actinomycetes bacterium | reverse complement strand
ACTGATCCGGGGGGGGGGGGGCTGAGCCTCCGGGCCGATTCGCTCCAGGGCCGATTCGGTCCGGGGCCGGGCGGTCCGGCCGGTCCCCGGTACGGTGCCGGGATGGTCGGATCACTGCTCGGCAACCCCGTTCTCCGGGTCGAGGACCCGGAGCTGCTCACGAGGGGCGGGACCTACGTCTCCGACGTTGCGGTGCCCGGGCTGCTGCACCTGGTGTTCGTCCGTTCCACGGTCTCCCACGCCCGGCTCGTGTCGGTCGACGCGGACGACGCTCGGCGGATGCCCGGGGTGGTGGCCGTCCTCACCGCCGGCGACCTCGACCTCCCGGACCTCCACGGCTTCATGGTCCTCAACGAGAGGGCCGCCCGCCCCCCGCTGGCGCGCGGCAAGGTCCGCTTCGTCGGGGACGCGGTGGCCGCGGTGATCGCCGACAGCGCCGCCGAGGCGGTCGACGCGGCCGAGATGGTGGTCGTCGACTACGACCCGCTGCCCGCGGTGGTCGACCCCGAGGCCGCCCTCGCCGAGGGGGCGCCGGTGCAGTTCGACGAGATCGGGTCCAACCTGGCCGCCGGGGTACGCGACCTCGACGGGGAGGACCCCCTGGCGGACGCCGACCACGTCGTCGCGGTGCGGGTCGCCAACCAGCGGGTGGCGGTCGTGCCGATGGAGACCGCGGCGATCACCGCGGTCCCCGGCGACGACGGCGAGGGTCACCGGCTCACCGTTTGGGTCTCCACGCAGATGCCTCACGGCTTCCACGCCCAGCTGTGCCGGGCGCTCGGCCTGGAGCGCGACGAGGTGCGGGTGATCGCGCCGCACGTGGGCGGGGCGTTCGGGGCCAAGGCGGGCCTCGGCGTCGAGCACGCCGTCGTGGTGGCCGCAGCATCGACCCTCGGCCGCCCGGTGACCTGGGTGGAGACCCGCTCGGAGCACTTCGTCGCCACCCCCCACGGGCGCGGCCAGGTCGACTACGTCGAGATGGGCTTCGGCCGCGACGGCCGGATCACCGGCCTGCGCTGCAGGGTTGTCGCCGACGCCGGCGCCTACGCCGGCTTCGGCGGTGCCTTGGCGCTCGGCCCCACCCGGATGATGGCCACTGGGGTCTACCGGGTCCCGAAGCTCACCTTCGACGTCGCCGTGGCGCTCACCAACACCACCCCGATGGGGGCGTTCCGGGGGGCGGGTCGCCCGGAGGCCGCCGAGTACCTGGAGCGGGTGATGGACGTCGCGGCCGCGCAGCTCGGCGTCGACCCGGTGGAGCTGCGCCGCCGCAACCTGCTTGCCGCCGAGGACCTGCCGTTCACGACCCTCACCGGGACCCGCTACGACTCCGGCGACTACGCCAAGGCGCTCGAGGCGGCCGTCGCGGCCGCCGGCTACGACCAGGCGAGGGCCGAGCAGGCGCGTCGCCGCGAGGCCGGGGACCGCCACCTGATCGGCATCGGCGTGTCGGTCTACGTGGAGGTGACCGGCGGCGGGTCCGCCGGCGAGTACGGCGCGCTGTCCGTCGACGCCGACGGCGGAGCGACCATCAGGGTGGGGACCTCGGCCCACGGCCAGGGGCACGCAACCTCCTTCGCGATGATCGTCGCCGACCGCCTCGGCATCCCCCTGGAGGCGGTCCGCTTCGTCCAGTCCGACACCGCCGCGGTCCCCCGGGGTGGGGGCACGGGAGGGTCCCGGTCCCTGCAGCTCGGCGGCTCTGCGGTGGCCGCGGCCGCCGAAGGGGTCCTCGAGCGGGCCCGGGCGCTCGCCGCCGCCGAGCTGGAGGCCGACCCGGCCGACGTGGTGCTCGGCGGCGACGGCCGCCTCGGGGTCGCCGGCGTGCCCTCCCGGGCCCTCGGATGGGCCGAGCTCGCCACCCGGGCCGAGCGTGCCGGCGAGCCGCTTGCAGTGGAGCTGGACCAGCGCCAGGCGGGCCCGACCTTCCCCTTCGGGGCGCACGTGTCGGTGGTGGAGGTGGACCGCGAGACGGGACAGGTCCGGCCGTTGCGCCACGTGGCCGTCGACGACTGCGGGCGGGTCCTCAACCCGCTGGTGGTCACCGGCCAGCAGCACGGCGGGATCGCCCAGGGGATGGCCCAGGCGCTCTGGGAGGAGATGGTCTACGACCCCGACGGGACGCCGCTCACCACCAACCTCGCCGACTATGCGATGCCGAGCGCCGCTGAGCTGCCCAGCTTCGAGACGTCCAACACCGAGACGCCCACCCCCTTGAACGCCCTCGGGGCGAAGGGGATCGGCGAGTCGGGGACCATCGGCTCGACCCCGGCGGTGCACAACGCGGTGATCGACGCCCTCGCCCACCTCGGGGTACGCCACATCGACATGCCCTGCACCCCCGAGAGGGTGTGGCGGGCGATCAGCGCCGCCGAGGCGGGCTCACCCGAGCCGGCGTGGAGGGAACCCCCTGGGGTGTTCGACGCCCTCCCGGTGCGCGGCGAGCGGGCAGAGCCCGAGGCCGCCTCCGCCGACATCTGAGCGGCCCGGGCCCCGAGGTCTCGCGGCTGCTCGACCGTGCCTCGACGACCGCCCGGATCAGGCCCGGACCCTGGTGTTGTCCGGGTCGAAGAGGGGCTTCAGGCTCACCCTCGCCCGGTGGCGGGCGTCACCGTCACTGATCTCCCAGCTCCCCTCGGCGAGGGACCCGCGCGGCACCGGGGCTGCGTCGCCCCGCCAGACGTAGGCGAGCCCGACGCAGCAGCCGAGGGTGTCGGACCAGCTGGCGGAGGTGACCCGGCCCGAGGCGACCCCGTCACGAAGGACCAGCTCACCACCCCAGAGCATCGGTCCCGGGTCGTCCAGGGCGAAGCTCACCAGCCGGCGTCGAGGTCCCTCGGAGCGGGTCTTCTCCAGCGCCTCCCGGCCGAGGAAGCCGATGCTCGACGCGAGCTTGCAGGTGAAGCCGAGCCCTGCTTCGATCGGACCGTGATCCGGCCCGAGCTCGGCGCCGAAGGCCCGGTAGCCCTTGTCCAGCCGGAGGGAGTTGATCGCGTAGTAGCCCGCCTCCAGCAGCCCGAGCCCGTTGCCGGAGCTCCGCAGCAGCTCGTACACACCGACGGCGAGCTCCGCCGGGACGTACAGCTCCCAGCCCAGCTCGCCGACGTAGGTGATCCGGGTGGCCCGCACGGTCGCGTAGCCGAGCCCGATCTCCCGGCTGGTGGCGAAGGGGAAGGCGGCATCGGAGAGATCGTCTCCGCTGAGGCCCTGGAGCAGCTCGCGAGAGCTCGGGCCCATCACCGCGTAGACGGCGTAGACGGACGAGACGTCCACCACGCTCACGTGCTGGCCGGCGGGGACGTGGCGCTCGATCCACACCTGGTCGCGTCTGACCGACGCCGAGCCGGTGACCAGCAGGTAGCGGTCCTCGGACAGCCTCGTGAGGGTGACGTCGGCCTCGTAGCCTCCCCGCTGGTTGAGCATGGCGGTGTAGACGACCGAGCCGACGGGCACCGACACATCCGCGCCGCACAGCCACTGGAGCGCTTGCTCGGCGTCGCGCCCGACCACCAGGAGCTTGCCGAAAGAGCTCTGGTCGAACAGGCCGACGCGCTCCCTCGTGGCCCGTTGCTCTTGCGCGCTCCACGGCAGCCAGCTGGGCTTGGCCCAGGTGTACTCGAGGGTCGGGCGCTCACCCGGCGGGGCGAAGAAGTTGGCTCGTTCCCAACCCATCTTCGAGCCGAAGGAGGCACCGGACCCCTCGAGGAGGTGGTGGACCGGGGAGCGCCGGAAGGGCCTGGCGGTCTCGAGCTCCCGGTTGGGCCAGGGGATCTCGTAGTGGAGGCCGAGCACCTCTGCGACCCTGTCGTGGAGCCAGCGGTTGTTGGAGTCGAACGGCAGGAAGCGGCGGATGTCCACCGAGACGAGATCTTCGGCCGGCTCCCCGCCGACGATCCACTCGGCGAGCGCCCTGCCTGCGCCCCCCGCCGAGGCGATCCCGACGGAGTTGAAGCCGGCGGCGACGAAGAAGCCCCGCACCTCGGGCGCTTCCCCGAGGATGAACTGGTTGTCCGGGGTGAAGCTCTCCGGCCCGTTGTAGAGCTTCTTCATCCCCGTGTGCCGGAGGGCCGGGATCCGCTCCATGGCACTCTCCATGAGGACCGAGAAGTGCTCCCAGTCCTCCTCCAGGAGCTGGAACTCGAAGGGGTGGGGGATCTGGTCCGGTGCCACCCAAGGCTTGGCCTCCGGCTCGAAGCCGCCGACCACCAGCCCGCCGATCTCCTCCTTGAAGTAGGTGTAGCCGTCGGGGTCCCTCAGGATCGGGAGGTCGGGCCGCACCCCGTCGATCGGCCCGGTGACCGCGTAGAAGTGCTCGGCGGAGTGGAGGGGCACGTCGACGCCCGCCAGCGCCCCGACGGCCTTGGCCCACTGCCCCGCGCAGTTGACCACGATCTCCGACTCCACGCGGCCGTGGTCGGTGACCACGCCTGCGACCGCACCTCCTCGGACGAGGACGTCGGTCACCCTCACGCCTTCGAAGATCGACACGCCCCGGTCACGCGCCCCTCGGGCGAGTGACTGGGTCACGTCGCTCGGGTTCACCGTGCCGTCGCCAGGTAGCCACAGCGCCCCCAGGAGGTCCGAGGCCTCGAGGATGGGGTACAGCTCGCTCGCCCGAGCCGGGCCGATCAGCTCGCAGTCGAGGCCGTAGGCCGCGGCGGTGGCGGCGGTGCGCCGCAGCTGGACCATCCGGTCCTCGGTGCGGGCCACGGTGACCGCCCCGCAGCGCTTGAAGCCGGTGGCCAGGCCGGTCTCCGCCTCGAGGCGGTCGTAGAGCGCGGCGGAGTACTGCACGAGCCGGGTGCCGGACTCGGTTGCCCGTAGCTGGCCCACGAGCCCGGCTGCGTGCCAGGTGGTCCCGCACGACAGCCTTCCCTGCTCGACGACGACCACGTCCCGGTACCCGAGGATGCCGAGGTGGTAGGCGACGCTCACCCCGACGATGCCGCCGCCGACCACCACCACCCGGGCGCGCTCCGGCAGTAGCCTCGCTTCGTTCACCGGCATCCGGTCCTCCTCCTCTTGTGTCCGTCTGTGCGAGATCCAGCGGGCGGCGCATGGCACGGTGAGATACCCACGCCGCCGCCCTCAGTCGCCCGCGCTCGTTGGCGCCACGACCGCGGCGGGACCGGTGGGGTCCTCGGGGCGGTGCTCGAGGGCGATCTGGTGGTCGCGGTTGCGCTGGGCGGCGAGGTAGTAGACCCCGCCGATGACGAGGACCGCCGCGACGGTGATCACCCCTCCCCAAGCGAAGATGCCCGTCCCGTAGATGGCCGAGCGCGGCCAGACCAGGTTGATCGACATCGCGACGCCGTAGCCGACCGCCAGGGCGTTCAGCACGATCCCTCGACGGCGGCCCAGGGAGAACAGCCGCTCCGGTCGGTCGTCGGGGGAGGGCCAACCGGACAGCCGCCGGCGCAGCACGGGGGCGGTGACGAGGAGGTAGGCGAGGTACACGATGACGATGGCGACGCTCGTGATGACCAAGAAGATCTTGGCGTTGCCGACGTTGACCAGGATGATCGCGATGGCGATCACCCCCGAGACGATGGAGGGGACCGCCGGCGAGTGGCGGGTCTCGGTGACGTGTGCGAGGCGCTCGCCGAAGGGCAGGCGGTGGTCGCGCGCCATCGAGAAGGCGATGCGCACGGTCGCGGTCTGGATGGCGAGGGTGCACACGAAGATCGCGATGGCGACGTCGGCGAGGAGGACCTTGCCGAGGGTGCTGCCGAGCACCGACTTCAGTACCAGCGGCAGGCCCCCGGCGCTGAGAGCGCTGATCCCGAGGGTCCGTACAGACATCAGCGCGAAGATCAGCAGCAGCGCCCCGGCGGCCCCCGCGACGCCGAGGGCTCGCAGGATGGCCACCGGCGTCGTACGCCTCGGATCCTTGGTCTCCTCGGCCAGCGAGCCCGCGGTGTCGAAGCCGTACATGACGTAGGCGGGCATGATCGCCCCGAGCATCAGCGGTGCCAGGTAGCCGACGGAGCCCCACCCGGGGAGGCCGGGTCCGACGCCCTCGGTGTGCACCACGACCTGCGGCCCGCGATGGGCGTGCACGGCGAGGAGGATGATGATGACTACGGCGCCGGTGAGCTCGGCGGCGACCCCGACGTTGTTGATCCGGGACATCACCTTGACGCCGAGGACGTTGATGATCGTCGTGATCACGATCGTGATCGTCCCGAGGAACACCGCGTTCTGCGCGGTGTTGGAGAAGACCTCGAACCCGGACCAGATCGCGGGGAGCGCGATCTGCTCGGCGATGGCGACGGCCGATACCGTGATGACCGAGCCGACCAGCATCGTCCAGCCCGCGAACCACGCCACGGACCGGCTCGACACCTGCTTGGACCACTGGTAGACCGATCCCGCGATCGGGTACCGGGCGCTCAGCTCGGCGAAGACCAGGGCCACGAAGAACTGGCCGGCGAGCACGATCAGCCAGTCCCAGAAGATGAGCGGTCCGGCGAAGCCGTAGCCGAAGCCGAACAGCTCGAACATGCCGGTGAGGATCGAGATATAGCTGAAGGCGGCGGCGAAGGACGAGAAGCCGCCGAGGTTGCGCTGGAGTCGCTGGCGGTACCCGTGCACGGCCAGATCGGCGATGTCCGCGTCGTGGCGGGTGGTGTGAGGAGCAGCGTCGGTCATTGCCTCTCCCTGGTTTGGCTGGTCTCCCGGTGGTCCTGCACTTGGGTTTCCCCCTCCTTGTCGGTGGTGACTACGGGTGCCTGCTCGGTCGCTCAGTCGGGTCCCTCGGCCGCGCGCTCGAGCAGGGTGGAGAACGAACGGCTGCGGAACACGGCGAGGGCGGCCTCGTACTTCTCCATCCCCCAGCTCCAGAAGTCGAAGTCGAGGGTGCTGGTTGCCTGCTGGATGGAGGCCCAGAGCGTCCAGCCGTAGCGGGACATGAGGCCCTGGAGCTGGGCGCGGGCCACCCTCGCGGGCCGGGGCCGCCCGTAGTAGAGGGTCACCATCTCCTCCAGCTGCTCGAGGGACAGGTGGCACTCGCTCCAGATGTTGCCCAGCTCGAAGCACGCGTCGTTGTTGCCGGAGTACTCGTAGTCGATGAGGTGCACCCGCGATCCGTCGTCGACGAAGTTGCCGGCGAGCAGGTCGTTGTTGCACGGCACCGTCGGCTCCGCCCTCCGTTCCAGGGCGGACCGGATCGCCGTGACGTGCTCGGCGTAGTCCCGGTAGCCCGCCGGCAGCCGGTATCCGCCGGAGAGGACCCTCTCCAGGTACTGGCGCTGGATGACGAACATGTCGAAGTCGTTGACGAAGCGCTCCCCGGAGTGCAGCAGGCGGCACGACTCCGCGACGCGCGCCAGGTTCCCCGGCACGGCGAAGCTCTCGTCGCTGAACGTCTCCCCTTCGATGAAGCCGATGACGAG
>JAJZWW010000157.1 GCA_021846485.1 Actinomycetes bacterium | reverse complement strand
CGCCACCTACGCGGTGCAGGCCCCCGAGCGCTTGCCCTTGGAGGCGACGAACCTGCTGGTGGCGAACGCGGTGCACTTCGTCGTCCACATCGCCCAAGACCAGGGGCAGCGCTTCGTGTCCTCGGTGCGCGAGGTGATCGACGCCGAAGGCCCGATGGTGGTCTCCAACGAGATCTTCCGCCCCGGAGATGACGGCCGGGCGGTCCCTGGCGCCCCGGTCCGAAACGACACGCTCGGCCAGCTGGTAGCGGTCGGCTTCGACCCGGGCCTGTTGGACCGGCCCGAGGGGTGGTGGGAGCGGTGAGCGCCCTGGCGGGCCTGCTTGGCGCAGGGGTGGGTCTCGGAGTGGTGCTGATCGTGGCCGGCTGGCGCGGCGTGGACCTGCCCCGGCCGACCCGGCGCCTGGAGCGAGCCGGGGTGGGGCGAGCCCAGGTGGGCCGTCCTCGGCTGGAGCGGGCGAACCTGCGCATCGCCCTCGCGGTCGGCGCGGCGGTGGTGGTCGGTGCGGCGACGGGGTGGCCTGTCGGCGCGGTGCTCGCCGGCCTGGCGGGGTGGGGCGCACCGGGGTTGTTGGGCGGCGCAGGGCGCCACCAGGCGGCTGTCGGGCGGATCGAGGCGGTGGCCGGCTGGGCGGAGATGCTGCGCGACACGATGGCCGGCGCCGCGGGCCTGGAGCAGGCCATCGTCGCCACGGCCCCGTTGGCGCCGCTGCCGATCCGGGCCGAGGTCGCCACCTTGGCGGTGCGCCTCGACTCCGAACGGCTCGCCCCGGCACTGCGGGCGTTC
This sequence comes from Actinomycetes bacterium, assembly GCA_021846485.1. Classification (GTDB taxonomy): domain Bacteria; phylum Actinomycetota; class Acidimicrobiia; order Acidimicrobiales; family Palsa-688; genus JAKAQB01. The sequence goes on along the minus strand of JAJZWW010000157.1, from coordinate 6,648 downwards.
GCCGACGAGGTGGCGGATCCGACCTGCGACCTCGTCGTCGCAGCCCTCGTGCTCGCAGCCGACCACCAGGCCCAACGCCTCGGCGAGCTGCTCGGCACTTTGGCCCAGGCGGCCAGGGACCAGGCCACCATGCGCCTTCGGGTCGAAGCGGGGCGGGCGCGGACCCGGACCTCGGTCAAGGTCATCGTTGGGGCCACCGGCGCGCTCGTCGCCGGCCTGGCGCTCGTCGACCGCGGGTACCTCGCCCCCTACGACACGGCCAGCGGCCAGCTCGTCCTGGTCCTCGTCGGTGCGATGTTCGCCCTGTCGTTCGTGTGGCTCTCTCGCATGACCCGCCCGGCCAACCTGGAACGGATCCTCACCGGCCGGACTGCCGGCAGTGCCGCAGATGCGAGCCCAGCGTCTCGATCGGAGTCCCGAGCGGGGTCCTTCCCGAGGTCGCAGCCGTGAGCCAAGGTCTGCTCACCGCGCTCGTCTGCGGGGCGGGGGTCGGTGCGGGGCTGTGGCTGGTGGTCCGGGGCCTGTTCCCGCCCCGGCCGAGCCTGGCACAGGCCCTCGCCCAGCTCCGCCGGATCCCCGAGCCCGCCCCGCTCACCGCTGATGTCGACGGCGGCATGGCCGCCCGCCTCGGCCGGCCGATCGCCAGCCTCCTCGGCCGCAGCGACGCCCGCTGGCTCGTGCCCGGCAAGGTCCGCCAGGACCTCGCCGTCCTCGGGCGCAGTGCCGAGCGGCACCTGGCCGAGAAGGTCACCCTCGCCCTCGTCGGCCTCCTCGTCGCCCCGGCGGTCACCGTGCTGCTCGCCGTTGGCGGGGTGCACCTCGGGCTCGTCCTGCCCGTCTGGGCCTCACTCGTGTGCACGGCCGGCGGGTTCTTCCTCCCCGACCTCGGCATCCGATCAGACGCCGCCCGGCGGCGCACCGACTTCCGCCACGCGCTCTCGAGCTTCTTGGACCTCGTCGTCGTCGCCCTGGCCGGGGGCGGCGGGGTCGAGACCGCGCTCGGCGACGCGGCGTCGGTCGGCAACGGCTGGGCGTTTACCACCCTGCGCTCTGTGCTCGACCAGGCCCGGCTCGCCAGGGAGACCCCCTGGGCCGCCCTCGGCCGTCTCGGCCGGCGGCTCGGGGTCGCCGAGCTGTCCGAGCTCGCCGCGTCGCTCTCCCTGGCGGGCACCGAAGGCGCGAAGGTCCGCGCCAGCCTGTCCGCGAAAGCCACCTCGCTTCGCACCCACCAGCTGGCCGAGGCCGAGACCGCGGACCAGGCCGCGACCGAGCGCATGGCGCTGCCGGTCGTGGTGCTCTTCGCCGGGTTCTTGTTCTTCCTCGGCTACCCCGCCGTCGTCAAGGTCCTCGGCGCGCTGTGAACAGTGCTCCGGTTCCGCGAACGCCAGCGCACTCCCGTCAGCCAGACACAGAGAAAGGAACCATCGGGTTCTCCATCTAACCGGAGTGGCCCTGGTGAGAGCCTCGTGATCTGATGCCCGCAGGCAGCGCTCCTCCGCTCAAGTGGAGAACCCTAAGGAACCAACTGATGAAAGGACACCCACGATGTTCACAGAGCTGATCCTCATTCGCCACCTCTTCAGCGTCCTCCACGGCCGCTGGCAGGCGCTACGTGCCGACCCGGAGGCCGGCTACACCACCGAGACGGTGATCGTCACCGCGCTGCTCGCCGCGCTGGCGCTCACCGCGGTCGGGATCATCGTGGCCAAGGTCATCTCGGCCGCAAACAACATCTCGACCGGCAGCGGCGGCTGAGCCGCGCCGCGCCGCCGCCAGAAGAGAGCGGAAAGCGCCATGTCGCAGCAGCCGGGGCTGGCTCTGCGCCGGCCTGCGAGCCACGCGCCATCCAAGCGCCGGGTGCTCCGGAGCGTGCTGTGGCGAAGCGAGCGGGGCGCGGTCGCCGCCGAGCTGGTGATCGCCACGCCGCTGCTGTTGTTGTTGATCATGGGGGTGATCCAGTTCGCCCTGTGGGAGCACGCCGTGCACATCGCGGACGCGGTCGCCCAGCAGGGCGTCTCGGTCGGACGCCTCCAAGGAGAACCCGCCGCGGCCGGAGAGCAGGAGGCCCGAAGCGTCCTGGACCAGCTCGGACCCTCGGTGCTCACCGGTGTGACGATCACCGCCACCAAGACCACCCAGATGACCAGGGTGACCGTGACCGGGCACGCCGAGAGCATCCTCGGGGTGTTCTCGCTGCCGGTCTCTGCGACGGCGTCGGGAGCCTCGGAGAGCTACACGGCACCGGGCGGCGCGCCGTGAGCGCCCGGGGGCTCGTGCGCGTCGTTCGCCGCGATGAGTCCGGGAGCGTCGCCCTGGAGATGGTGCTGCTCACGCCGTTGCTGCTTCTGATGCTGCTGTTCGTCGTCGCGCTCGGTCGCAGCGTCTCGGCGCGGATCGAGGTCGAAGGGGCAGCCGCCCAGGCGGCTCGGGCCGCGTCGATCGCCCGTGACCCAACGACTGCGACCGCCATGGCGACCGAGGCCGCCACCACCGCACTCGGCTCGGACCACGTCACCTGCGGCGACCTCGCCGTCTCAACCGACACCGCCGACTTCGTCCCCGGTGGTGAGGTGCAGGTGACCGTCACCTGCCACGTGGACCTCGCCGCACTCGTCGGGCTGGACCTCCCCGCCTCCGAGGCGCTGAGCTCGACCGCTGTGTCGGTCATCGACACCTACCGGGCAGTCACAGGCACATGACCGCCACCTCTCGACGGCTCAGCCTCCGCCGCCGGCTCGGCGACCCCGAGGCGGGGACGGTGACCGCGTTCGTGGTCGTGTTCATGTTGGCGCTAGTGGTGATGGCCGGCCTCGTCCTCGACGGCGGCCTGGCGCTCTCGGCCAAGATCCAGGCCATCGACGACGCCCAGGCGGCAGCCCGGGCCGGCGCCCAGGCGATCGACGTCCCCCTCTACCGTTCGACCGGGGAGATCACCCTCGACCCCGCCCAGGCGACCGCCGACGCCGAGGCGTTCTTGACCCGCGCCGGGCGCACCGGGACCGTCAGCGTCGCAGGCGACCAGGTGACGGTGACCGTCACGATCACTCAGCCCACCCAGATCCTGTCGGTGGTCGGGGTCGACAGCTTCACCGAGACCGCCAGCGGCACGGCAACCGCCGAGCAGGGGACCCCGTGACTCGCGTCGCGCGCCTCCTCCAGGGTCTCGGGGCGCTCTGCGTCCTGGTCGCCTTGGTGGCCGGCGTGCCCTGGGCGCTGGTGCACTTCGTCGGCTGGCCCCTCCCGCACCATGTCCCTTCCGTCGCTGAGGTCGGCCGGGCCCTCGACCACCAGGGCATCCCCGCCCAGGCCCTCGTCGACGCGCTGGCGGTCGTGGTCTGGGTCGCCTGGGCGACCCTCCTCGCCTCGCTCGCCGTCGAGGTCCCCGCCGCGCTGGCCGGCCGCCATGCCGGGCGGCTTCCCCTCGCAGGCGCCTTCCAGCCGCTCACCGGCCGGCTCGTCGCCGCGGTCGTCGTCGCCTGCCTCACCCTTGCCCCCCGGCCCGCGCACCCGACCCCAGGGCTCTCGGTGCAGCCGGGCGGGACGCTTGGACCCCGGCCGGTCCCGGCGCTCGTCGTGCGCGACGATGCGTTCACTGCTCGCCTCACGACGGCGCGCACCTCGCCGGCCCTCGTGAGCACCGCCGGGATGGGGACCGCTGCCCCTGCAACGACTACCGGCGCAACCCCACCGTCTCCGGCGCCGGTGGTGGCGCCGCGGGTGTACGTGGTCCAGCGGGGCGACACCCTCTGGGGCATCGCCGAGCGCGAGCTGGGTGACCCGCTCGACTGGTCGACGATCTTCCAGATGAACGAGGGCCGCCCCCAGCCCGGCGGGGTGACGCTCACCGAGCCCCACTGGATCGACCCCGGCTGGACCCTCCTCCTGCCGACCCCGGCGACAACCACCCCACCGCCGCCGCCGTCACCGTCCGGGACGGCACCCCCGGTCTCCTCGCCGGCACCACTCAGCACCCCGGCGACGCCACCTTCCACGACGAGCCCGGCACCCGCCGTCCCGACCACGACGACGCCGACGACCTCTACACCGCCCGCGTCGGTGGCGAACCGCAGCGGAGCCCACGCGCATGAGGACGGTACGCCGAGCGAGCCGGTTCGCCTGCCGTCGGGATCGGTGGTGGCCGGCTCGTTCGCGGCCGGGGTCCTCTCGGCGGTGGCGCTGGGCCGCCTGCGCCGCCGCCACGCCTACCGCTACCGGCCGCCCGCACCCGGCAGGAACCTGGCCCCCGACCCACTCCGCCCGACCCTTCGCCACCTGAGCGCCGCTGCGGCGGCGACCAACGGCCACGGGCCGCTCAGCCCCGACGAGGTCCCGGCGATGGCCGACGACGACCCCGATCACCGTGAACGCCCCGACCTGGTCGAGATCGGCACCCGCGATGGCCACCGGGTGGCGCTGGCGTTGAGCGAGCTCGCCGGTAGCACCGTCACCGGCCCGACCGCCCCCCAGGTGGTAGCGGCGTGGGTCACCGCGTTGATGACCCGAGCTGGGCCCAGGGCGGCCGAGATCGTCGCCACCCACTTCGCCCTTGACGTGGTGTTCGGCCCCGGCGGATGCCCCGAGGCGGTCCCCGGCCTGCGGGTTCTCGACGACGCCGGACGGGTGCTCGGGCTCCTGGAGCGAACGGTGTTGACCCGAGCCGGCCAGTTGGCCGACGCCGAGGTGCCCGACGTTGTCGCCTACCGCCAAGCCAACCCCTGGGAGCCGGTACCCATGATCCTGGCCATCGTCGACCGGATACCCCAGGACGACGCCGGCCGCTGGGCGGCCACCACCACGAAGGGCCCACAGCTGGGGTTCGCCGCGATCAGCATCGCCCCCGACGCCGCGCTGCCAGACCGCGTCGTGGTGGGAGAGGACCGGGTGGTGACCGCCGCGGTACCCGATGAGTTGGCCGAGCGTCTCGTTGGGGTCGAGCTGTTCGGGCTCACCGCAGACGAGGCGGCCGACGTGATCGCCGCCCTGGCGGAGTCCGAGGAGCGCCCCGACAGCACCGACGGCGACACCAACCTGGTCACCTTTGGAGACAGTGATGAGCCGGAGGTGACCCCATGGCCGATCGTCGCCCCACCGCCGGACGGCTATGGCCACGAGGACCAGGGATCGATACAGAAAGCAGCCGACCAGGCCGGCCTCGACGAGCCGGCAGCTCCCGAGGCCGCACCGGTCGTGGTAACCGTCTTCGGCCCCTACGAGATCGCCGTCGCCGGCGAGGTCGTCTCCCGGGGGCTGCGCACCGTGGCCAAGGAACTGCTGGCCTGGCTGTGCCTGCGACCCGAAGGGGCAAGCGTCGAGGCCGCGGTCGACGCCCTGTGGCCTGACACCGAGCGCGCCCAGGTCCACAAGATGTTCTGGCTGGCCGCCGCCAACCTGCGCACCCGGCTTGGCGGCCCGAGCGAGACCGAGTCCAAGGTCCTCGTCGCCTCCGGCGACGTCTACCGCCTCGACCCGGGCGCGGTGTCCTGCGATCTGTGGGCCTTCCAGCAGGCGCTCGCCACGGCAGCCCGGGCCGAGGAAGACCGGCCGGCCCGTGACGCTCTGCGCCGGGCCGTCGACGCCTACCGGGGGGACCTTCTGGTCGGCACCGACTACGGCTGGGTCGAGCCGGTCCGCCAGGACCTGCACCGCCGGGCCCTCGACGCCCATCTGCGCCTGGCAGACCTCGACGCCCATCTCGGGAACCACGATGCTGCGGCCGACACCCTGCGCCGGGCGATTGAACTGGACCGCTACGCCGAGGAGCCCTACCGCCGTCTCATGACCCTCCACGCCGAGCGGGGACGCCTCGACGCCGTCGTCGACACCTGGAAGCTCCTCAACGGCCGCCTGGCCGAGATCGACGTCGACCCCGAACCGGCCACCGAGCGCCTCTACCACTCGCTCACCCGCCCGCCCGCGTCTCCCGCCGACCGCGCCCGCCGGGCGCGGCTGTCCTCGTGACTGGCGGTGCGCGCATGGTCCCGGGACGAACCGCCCGGGCCGCTTGTTTCGGAGCGGTCCTGATCGCGGTCGAGGCAATCCTCGCCTGGCGGGTCGGCCCTACCCCCGCGTTGGCGGCCTTCACCTACTTGGGAGCCGTCGGGACGGTCGCCTCGGTCATCGACTGGCGTACCCGCCGGCTACCCGACACGCTGATCCTGCCGTCTTATCCCGTCACCATCGTCCTCCTGGCCGTAGCCTCAGGTGTCGGCCAGGACTGGTGGCCGCTCGTCCGGGCCCTCATCGCCGCCGCCGTCATGACCGGCTTCTACCTCGCTCTCGGGCTCGCCTCCCCCCGCGGCCTCGGTCTCGGCGACGTGAAGCTCGGAGGGCTGCTCGCTCTCGGGCTCGGCTGGCTCGGCTGGCCGACGGTCGTCACCGGCGTCCTCGCCGCATGGGGGCTCACCGCCATCGTCCTCCTCATATTCCAGGTCATACGGCCACGCAGGCTGGACCGGACCATCGCCTTCGGACCGTGGCTCTGCCTCGGAGCGCTGGTGGCGGTCGGCCTGCGATAGAGCCGAACCTGGCCCTGAGATTGTCGACCCGGCGAGGTAGCTCCTTGCAGAACCCGACGACCAGGAGGTGGCACCATGGCAACGACCAACGGCGAGGCGGTCAGAGTCGGCGCGATAGTTCGGGGCCACCTCT
>JAJZWW010000156.1 GCA_021846485.1 Actinomycetes bacterium | reverse complement strand
CGATCTCGCCGAGGAGCTCGCCGCGGCGGTCGGCTGCGAGCCGGCGCTGGTCGAGGACCTCCAGCAGTACGGCCTGCTCACCGCCAACGCGACCGTGCGCGGCGTGTCTTATTTCGACCCCGAGGCATTGAGCGTCGCCCGGACGGCATCGGCCTTCGCCGCCCTCGGGGTCGAGCCCCGCCACCTGCGGACCTGGAAGACCGCCGCCGACCGGGAGATCAGCCTCTTCGAGCAGCTGGTCGTGCCCCTGCTCCGCCAGCGCAACCCTCAAGCCCGCAAGCAGGCCTCCGAGCTGCTCGAGCGGCTCGGCAGCCTGGGGGCGGACCTGCGCTCGGAGCTGCTCCGGGAGGGCATCGCCCGGATCCGCTGAGCATCGCCCGGATCCGCTGAGCATCGCCCGGATCCGATCCGCTGAGCGGCTCGAGGCAGACCGGCTCCGCTCCCGTTCCTGCGACGGCTCCTGCGGTGGGGCAGGGGCTAACGTTGGGCCATGCTGGAGATGCGGCTCGCATCCGTCAGGGTGGAGATGGCCACCAGGACACCGATCCTGCTGTTGCAGGAGGCGGGTGGGGGCAACCGGACCCTGCCGATCTACATCGGTCCGGCGGAGGCGCAGGCGATCGCCCAGGCCCTCCAGGGTGTCGTCGCGCCCCGCCCGATGACCCACGACCTGATGCGGGACCTGCTCGAGGACCTCGGGGCGGTGATCGAATGCGTGGTCATCACCGAGCTGCGGGACAAGACCTTCTTCGCCGAGATCCGCCTCAGCGCCGGCGGCCGCACCCACCAGGTCTCGGCCCGTCCCTCCGACGCCGTCGCCCTCGCGGTGCGCACCTCGGCGACGATCTACGCCGACGACGCGCTTGTCGACGCCGAAGGCGTGGTCCTCGAGGCGGACGAAGACGGGGAGCCGGAGAACGCCGACGAGCTGGTGTCGGAGTTCAAGGAGTTCATCGAGGGGATCCGCCCCGAGGACTTCGAGGCCTGACCGGCGGCGGAGCCCGACCGTCGGCCGGCCGGCCAGCGCTGGGCTAGGTCGAACCGTCGGCGGGGGTGGCTCCCCCGGCGTCCGGTGACGGCTTGCCGGGTGGCGTCGCCGGGCTCGCGTCGCGGTTGGCCGGCTCGCCGAGGCGGGCGTCGGCGGCCTCCCAGAACCCCCGTCGCAGAGCGACCCTGGCCTCCTGGCCGAGCTGGTCGTCGGGGCTCACCCCGAGGAGCCGGCAGCTGACCGCCAGCAGGCGGCCGTCGACTTGGGAGGGGATCTGCGGGCGCGCCTGGCGGAGCTCGTCGACCTGGGCCGGCGACGCCTCCTCGAGCCACTCCCGGGCGAAGCGCCGGCCCGCCTCGGCTGCCGCGTCGGGGTCGACGTCGGCGTAGGTCACCGGGGGAGGGGTGCTCGCCGCGCGGGCGGGGAGCGGCGCGGCCACCCACGGTGGCCTGACCAGGGGCGGAGGGAGCGGCGCCCCGGGGCGTGCCCCGGTCACCGGGCCGAGCTTCGCTCCCGAGCCCGGGGTGCGCGCCTCGTCGGGCGGCTTGTGGCCCAAGGGCTCGCCGGCGCCGGCCGAGGCTCGCTCGAAGAACGGTGCCAGCTCGCCGGGGCTGAGCATCCGGCAGCGGTCGGCCTCGTGGCGCAGCTCGACCGACACGGTGTTGCGCGGGGTCTCGACACCCCACAGCACGACCCGCACCCCCGCGGACTGGACCCGGCGGACCACCTCTACCAGGTCCTCGTCCCCCGACACCAAGTAGGCGAGGTCGATGCTGCGTGCGGCCGCCAGGTCGATCACGTCGGTGAGCAGCAGCGCGTCGACGCCCTTCTGCTGGTTCCAGGCGTTGAGCGACCCGAGACGCAGCTTGGTGTCGGGCTGGGCCGCCACGTCCCGCTGCTCTGGGGTCGGCTCGCGCCTCGGGGCGGCGTCGTACCAGTAGAGCCGGAGCAGCTCACGACCCCCGGCGTCGGACTCGGCCTCGTGGCGCAACCACGTCGCGAGCTCGGGGATCGCCACGACGCTCTCGGCCCGCCGGTAGGTCCCGACCGTCGCCCAGGCCCCGGTGGCAAGCAGGTAGCCGGCGTCGACGAACACCGCGAAGCGGTCGGTCATCGCAGCCCCCATCCGTGGCGCAGGCAGCCGCCCCCGGTCCGCCGGGCCCGGCTGCGGGGTCCCGGGTCGGGTTGGCAGGCCTCCACGCGGGTTTCGTGACAGCTGCTGACCATGTCGAGCACCGTAGCGTCCACCTCCCCCGGCGGGCAGGGCGCCGGGAGTGGCCCTTGACAGAAGGCGCCGGGGGCAGGCAGACTGGCAGTCCCGTAACTACCCCCGTGTGGTCCGCTCGGCGGCCCGGCAGAGGAGGTCCGATCAGTGGTGGAGCACTCTGGTGAGCCCGGGTACCGAGGCCCGCAGGTCTGCTCGATCGTCGGGATCACCTACCGGCAGCTGGACTACTGGGCCCGGACCGATCTGCTCCGGCCCTCGATCAGCGACGCCAAGGGGAGCGGTTCGCAGCGGCGCTACAGCTACGGCGACCTGGTCCAGCTGAAGGTCATCAAGCGGCTGCTCGACGCGGGGGTCTCGCTGGCCCAGGCCAGGAAGGCGATCACCTGCCTACGGGCCACCGGGGAGGACCTGGCGACGTCCAACCTGGTGATCGACGAAGGGCGCTCGATCCTCGCCCGCTCGGGCGAGGAGATCGTCGACCTACTCCGCGGCGGCCAGGGGGTGCTCAACATCGTCCCCCTCGCCGGCGTGGTCTCGGAGATCAACTCGGCCATCACCGCCCTCGACGGCGCCGGAGCGGCGAGCCCCGGTCCCGGGATCGCCGCCGTGCCCCCGGAGGGCCTGGGACGCCGGGCCAGTGGCAGCTGAGGCGGCGCTGGGAAGCTGTCGCAAAGGGCGCGTGAAAGACGACCGCCGGACGTCCGCTCCGACATCAAGCGCCATGTGCAGTCACGACGACTTGCTCATCGAGGCGCCGTGGGTCACTGTGCCGTGCGGAACTCCAGGTTGTACGGATTGCCGCTGCTCACCGGTGGCGAGACGGTCGTCGCGCCGACCTGGACGCTCACCGCCGTCGGGTTGCCGAGGCGGACCCACACCGGGCCGGAGAGCGCCTTGGTGGTCCCCGCGGACATCGTGGCCTCGTAGACGACCGGGCCGGTCGAGCTGCCCGAGCGGACTTCGACCCAGCACCGCCCGGACGCGTGCAGCGTGATCGGTGCCTGCTTGGAGAGCTGGTAGACCGAGATCCCTACGCTGCTCGACAAGAGCTTGACCGACACGGTCTGGGTCGAGCCCGCCGACCCCCCGGAGCTGCCCGCTCCTGGAGTCCCGGGACCAGATGGCCCGGAGCGAGACGGTCCCGCCGCCGGCGACCCGGACCCGGTCTTCGCCCCGGCCGAAGCTCCCGAGGCGGCGGCGCCGCTGGCGGCGTGCCCGAGGCCCCCCGGATGGTGGTGGCCGCCGACGACCCCACTGCTCACGGAGGCGACCGCCGCGGCGGCGAGCACCGCAGCAGTGGCGCTGGCCTCCAGGAGTCGTCGCCCTCGCCGGGCGCGGCGATGGCCCGGGGGAGCCTTCCGCGGCGCTGCTTCGGCGACCGCCGAGCGGGCGGAGGCCAGCGCCGCCGCCCACTCGGCCCGCTCGGCGGATCCGGGCCCGGATCGGGCCAGCGACTCGGGGATCTCGCAGGGCTCGCCGGCCGGCTCGGGTGCCTCGAGGTCGTCGAAGCGGACGGGCTGGCCGGCGGGGGAGCGCTGGGGGCCCCGCGCTCCCCGGGTCGAGGGCTCGGGTTGCACTGCCCGGTCGGGGGCTGCCCGGTCGGGGGCTGCCCGGTCGGCGGCCTCGGCGGACGCTCCTGGGGCGGCTGCGGGGTCCTTGGTGGGGCTGGGGGAGGGCGCGGGGCGCGCCTCGGAGGGGGAGCGCTCCGACGAAGGGGGGCTCCCCGACGACGGGGAGCGCAGCAGGCGCACCGCGCCGAGCTCGTCCCCGGGGTCGTCGAGGGGGGTGAGCCGAGCGGGGGGGCCGGGCGGTTCGACGCCGGGGTCCGCGACGCGGTGCAGGGGGGGCGGGGTCCGGAAGGGAGCGGCCCCTCTCGCCCGGGTGGGCCTCCAGCCCCCGGTGAGCGGGCGCGGGGTGGGGGCAGGTCCGTCGTCCCCCGGCCCGACGAGCTTGACATGGGCCTGCGGGAGGACCTCGCCAGGAGGCAGGGCTGCGCCGGCACGGGGGTCGTGAGCGGCAATCTCGCCGAGGGTGGCGAGGGCGCGCCGCTGGCGGCGAGGGCTCACCCGGCCCTGGCGCCGGGCACCGATCCACGATCCGGATGCCCCGGTGACGAGCAACGCGAGGGCGGCGACGACGATGGTCGTCATCGTCATCGCAGGCAGGGACCACCGCGGGCATCACCGATGCCCGTCGGGGATCGCCGGCCGACGGCCTCTGACCGCCTCGATGGGGTCGTCCTGCGACAACTGTCCACTTCCCCTCGTAGGCTACGACCCCGGCGGCGAAAGTGGGCGCGGCCGCTCCCGAGCTGAGCTCGTGTCGGCTACCGAGTCGAGGACGGCGCGCACCGCCGACTGGGAGGGGTGGCCCGAGATGACGTGGCGGAGGCCCTGAGCGGTGGCCGACAGGTAGCGGCGGGTGGTCTCCAGGCTCGCGTGGCCGAGGAGCTCTTGCAGCTCGACGACGTCAGCGCCTGCTTCGAGCGCCGAGGTGGCGAAGGTGTGCCGCAGGGCGTGGACCAGCGCGCCCGGGGGGACCTGGGAGCGGATCCCGGCGCGCACGTAGAGCCGCTCCACCAGGTAGCGTACCTGGTCGACGCTCAGGCGCCGCCCCCGGACGTCGACCAGCAGCGGCGTGGCCGGATGGTCGAGGTCGTCACCGGGCAGGCTCCGGTCGCGGCGCTCGTCCAAGTAGCGGTCGAGGACCGTCTCCAAGGAGGCGTCGATCGGCACCGGGCGCTGTTTGCGGCCCTTGCCGAACACCTCGAGGCGCCGGGCGCCGGGCTCGCCCTGCAGGCTGCCGACGTCGAGGCCGACCGCCTCCGCCTCCCGGATGCCGGTGACGCAGAAGGTCGCGGCCACCGCCAGGTCGCGCGCCGGCCAGGGGTGGCGGGCCCGGGGGTCGGGCACTGCGGCAGTGGCGAGGAGCCTCCCGACGGCGTCCCGGGACCGGATGCTGCGCGGCAGCGTGGTGGGGGTCTTCGGCTTGGGGATCGCGGCCATGACGCTTCCATCCAAGACGCCCTCGGCGACCAGGAAGTCGAACAGCCCGCTCCAGGCGGAGTGGGCCCGTCGGACCGAGGCAGCGGCGTGGTCCGCGGCCCAGGAGGCGAACGCCGCGCGCAACGCCGAGCGGTCCAGGTCGGCCACCCGCAGCTCGTCGACGCTCTCGATCTCCGCCAGCCGCCGGGCGATGCCGACCAGGTCCCGCCGGTAGCCGGCCAGGGTGTGGGGGGAGGGCTGGGCGGCGCCGAGGTCGGTCATCCAGGCGGCCACTGCCTCCTCGAAGGGGCTGTCGGGGCAGAGGCGGCGCCGGGGCACGCGGGCCAGCCTGTCAGGATCCGCCGGTGCCGGCGCACCACCGGTCGACCGGGATCCGCCGGCGGCGCCGCCGGCCGGGCGGCCCGGCCGGCCTCCTGGCTCAGGTCAGTGGCGCTGGTGGGGCTGCTGGTCGGCGCTGCTCCGCCGCTCGAAGCACTGGTGGATCGCGGCTTCGGCCTCGCCTCGGTCCCGCCAGCCGTTGATCTCGCTGCGCGCGCCGGGCTCGATCGCCTTGTAGATGGCGAAGAAGTGAGCGATCTCGTCGAGCTCGTGGCTCGGGAGGTGCTCGAGCTCGGTGATCCCCGCCCGTCTCGGGTCACGGGCGGCGACCGAGAGGATCTTCGCGTCCACGCCGTCCTCGTCGGTCATGAGGAACATGCCGACCGGGCGGGCGAGCACGTGGCATCCCGGGAACGTCGGCTCGTCGAGGACGACCATCACGTCGAGAGGGTCACCGTCGGCGGCCAGGGTCCCGGGCACGTAGCCGTAGTCCTCGGGGTAGCTCGTCGCAGTGAACAGCATCCGGTCGAGCCATATGACGCCGTGCTCGTCGGCCTCGTACTTGTTGCGGGTGCCCTTGGGGATCTCGACGACGACCTCGATGTCCATGCCGTGTTCGTAGCACGTCGCCGGGCGGTGGGGCCGGGCGGTGGAGCCGGGCCGGCAGCGAGCCCGAAGGGCCAGCACTTAGTCCGGATAATTGTCGTTATCTGTAACAGATGCTCGCCGGGCCCCTTGCGACCCGGACGCGACACCACCATGAGTGGATCTGCTTGCGCTCGGCGTGTTGCATCGAAGTGGGGCGCCCCGAGCCCGAGCACCCGGGCCGAGCCCGATGCGGAACGCGAACGGCACCCGAGCGACCCGGGCCGACCGGCTCGAGGCGCGACGCGGGCGGCAGCGGAGCTCGCCCGGCCCGTCCCTCGGGCGCTCGAATGGCTCACCTCGGCTCAGCTCACCTCGGCTCAGGTCGGCTCAGCTCAGGTCGAGCCGGGGGCCGACCTGCGGGCCGCGGCCTTCTCGGCGCGCACCCGGGCGTCGCGTTGCTTCTTGCGGCGGATGCGGTCGTGCTTCCAGCGAACGGTGGAACGGGATCCTCGGGCCATCGCCGGATGCTACCGGAGCCCATCCACCGCTCGGCCCCCGGTCCCGCCGCCGCTGCGCGGTCGGCCGAGGAAGTCGAGCGCAGCGTCGACGAAGCGGAAGTCCTTGGGGGTGGCGAAGTGGTCCAGCCCGCGGATCTCGACCAGGCGGGCGTCGGCCAGCGCGTCGAGCAGCGGCCCGGCCGGCCCGGCGAAGTCCCGGTCGCCGAGCACCACGAGCACCGGGCAGGTGACCTCGGCGAGGCTCGCGGGGTCCACGGCTTCCCCCCGGCCAGCACCGTCCCCGCGGCCGGTGCCGTGGCCCGGTAGGTCCACGCCGATCACCTCCCGGCCGGACTCGGCCAGCAGGTCGACCCAGCCCGGCTCTCTCCAGTTGCGCTCGAAGGAGGACGCGAAGCCGTGCACGAGCAGCACCGGTGGGGCGGGCACCGCAGGAGGCTAGCGGTAGGCTGGAGCCGGCGCCCGCGACGATCGCTGCCTGCAGGTCCGAAGGGGTAGGTTGGCCGGCCGTGCCCCGCAGGATCGACATCGAGCTCACCAGCTCGCGCCCCGACGGCAGCTGGACCTGGCGGGCCGCCGGCGCGCTGCAGCCGAGGGGGGTGCTCGACGGAGCGCTGCTCCCCCACGGCGCCAAGTCCGGCGACGTGGTGAAGGCGGACGCCGAGTTCGAGATCGACGGGATCTCGATCGTCGCGATCCTGCCCTCGCGCGACAAGCACCGCCACGAGCCGCAGCGCATCGAGCTGCTCGCCCCGGCGCGCGACACCCCTGCGGTGACCACCCAGCTGGCCGGGCGGGGCGA
>JAJZWW010000155.1 GCA_021846485.1 Actinomycetes bacterium | reverse complement strand
GTCCCTGGAGCGCATGGTGGTGTCCCGCACCCGCCAGTTGACCGAGGACGAAGTCCCCGACGTCGTCGCCTACCGCCAGGCCAACCCGTGGGAGCCGGTGCCGATGGTTCTCGCCGTCATCGACGAGGTGCCCGGCGCCGACACCGACGCCGGCCGGTGGGCGGCGACGGTGGCCGCCGGGCCGCGGCTGGGGTTCGCCGTGTTCACCTGTAACCCGCACGCCGCGATGCCGGCGCGTCTGGTGATGGGCGCCGACCGGGTGGTGAGCACGGCGGTGCCCGACGAGCTTGCCGCCCGCCTCATCGGCGCGGAGCTGTTCGCGCTCAGCGCCACGGAGGCGGCCGACGTGGTTGCCACCCTGGCCGAGACCGAAGAGCGCCCCGACAGCACCGACGACGACACCACGGTCGGCATCACCGCGCCCGAAGAGACCGCGTGGCCGCCCGTCTCGTCGGCAGAGGTCACCCTTGCCGATCCCTCCACGCCGCCTCGCGACGTGCCGGGCGGCGACGCCCTGCCGATTGAGCCACCCGAACCTCCGACCCCGCCGGAGACGGCGCCGGTCAGAGTCACCGTGTTCGGCCCCTACGAGATCGCCGTCGACGGCGAGGTGGTCTCCAAGGGGCTGCGCAGCGTGGCCAAGGAGCTACTGGCCTGGCTGTGCCTGCGGCCCGAAGGGGCGAGCGTCGAGGCGGCGGTCGAGGCCCTGTGGCCCGACACCGAGCGCAGCCAGGTCCACAAGCAGTTCTGGCAGGCGGCCACCAACCTGCGGACCCGGCTCGGGCCGGCGGGCGACCCCGATACCAAGGTGCTGGTCCAATCGGGCGACGTCTACCGCCTCGACCCCGCTGCACTCACCTGCGACCTGTGGGTGTTCCAAGATGCCCTCGGGGTGGCGGCCCGGGCCGAGGACGACCGGGTCGCCCGGGCGGCCCTGCGCCGGGCCGTCGACGCCTACCGCGGCGAGCTGCTGGCCGGCACCGACTACCCCTGGGTGGAGCCCGTCCGCCAGGACCTCCACCGCCGAGCCCTCGACGCCCACCTGCGTCTGGCCGATCTCGACGTCCGCCTCGACAACCCTGACGCCGCGGAGGACACCCTGCGCCGGGCCATCGACGTCGACCGCTACGCCGAGGAGCCCTACCGGCGGCTCATGGCCCTCCAGGCCGAACGGGGCCGTCTCGACGCCATCGCCCACACCTGGCGGCTCCTCCAGGAGCGCCTGGATGAGATCGACGTCGACCCCGAGCCCGCCACCGTGCGCCTCCACCGCTCCCTCACCGCCCCCGAGGAGTCTCCAACCGAACGCGCCCGGCGGGCTCGGCTGTCGTCGTGACCTCTGCCGAGCTCGCAGCCGGCCTCGGTGCCGGCCGCCAACGCGTGGTCACCGGCGTGGTCCTGGTGGTAGTCGAAGCGATCCTCGTCTGGCGGATCGGCTGGTCCGCCGCGCTGGCCGCCTTCATGTACCTGGGGCCGCTCGGGGTGGTCGTCTCGATCATCGACCTGCACACCCACCGCCTCCCCAACCGGATCATCCTGCCGTCCTATCCGGTGGTCGTTGCGCTCCTGGCGCTGACCGCGGGCATGCAGGGGCGCTGGTGGCCGCTCGGGCGGGACGCGCTCGCTATGGCGTTGGTGGCGGGCTTCTACCTCGTCCTCGGGCTCGCGTTCGAGCACGGCCTCGGCTTCGGGGATGCCAAGCTCGGCGGCCTGCTGGCGCTCGCCCTCGGCTGGCTGGGCTGGGCGGAGGTGGCCACCGGCGTGCTGGCCGCCTGGGGCCTGGCCGCCCTCGCCGCCCTTGCCGTCCACGTCATGAGGCCGGCCAGACGCGGTCGCCTGATCGCCCTCGGACCCTGGCTCTGCTTCGGGGCGCTAGTGGCGATCGGGCTGCGGTAGAGGGGCTTGGCCTTGAGATCCCCGGTCCGGCGAGGTAGCTCCTTGTAATACCCGACGAGCAGGGGGTGGCGCCATGACAACCACCAACGACAACGCACCAGCGGTCAGCGCCGTGGTCCGAGACCGCATGCGGGGCGGCGCCCACACCGGGACAATCATCCGTCGCGAAGGCCGCAGCGTCTTCGTCGCGTGGCACCACTCCACCGTCGAAGACCAGCTCGACGTCGACCAGGTCGAAATCTGGGCCGACGCCCCCGACGAACTGCGTCAGCGGCGGGCGGGATCGGGATCATCGACCCCGACAGGACGACCCAGACCCGCGGACTCAGCGCAGCTCAGTAGCGCGGCGAAGGGAGGCACGTTGCGTCGAGTTGCCATCTACGCCCGGGAAGACCCGACCGCAGACGCCCAAGCACGCCTCGCCGCCCAGATCGCCACCGCCACCGGCTTCGTGCGCCGCCGCCGCGGGCGGCACATCGCCACATACGCCGACCTCAGCCCCGCCACCACCCTGGAGCGGCCGGGCCTGATCCAGCCCACCGCCCACGCCCGCGCCGGATGCTTCGACCTGGTCGTCGTCGAACGGCGCGAGACCGTCGCCCCCGACCCCGCCAGCCGGCGGCAAGTCCGGGAGCAGCTGGCTGCATCCGGGGTCACCCTCGTCGTCATGCGCCCGCCACTCGCTACCCGCCTGGGTCGGGTAGTAGCCGGCCTGGCCTTGGTGGACCTGGTTGAGGACCGTTGACTACCGCTGGTCCTGTTCGCAGTCCCGGCACACGGTGGCTCCTGGTCTGAAGGAGTTGAGGAGGCCACAGGCGGGGCAGAGC
Organism: Actinomycetes bacterium; assembly: GCA_021846485.1. Lineage (GTDB taxonomy): Bacteria > Actinomycetota > Acidimicrobiia > Acidimicrobiales > Palsa-688 > JAKAQB01. The sequence goes on along the minus strand of JAJZWW010000155.1, from coordinate 4,736 downwards.
GGGTTCTTGATCGGCTTGTCGCACCCGCATCGCCCGCATTCGGGGCAGCGGCGTCCCTTGCATTTGTCGCACCAGCCGATGTCCCGTTCGGTGCCCGGGTGCCATTCGCAGAACTCGACGCGATCTCTCCATGCTGGTTCGGGTTCGTCGATGATGGAGAGGCTGCCGTCGCTGGGTATTTCGCTGAGTACGGCGATGGCGAGTTGCTCGTGGACGGGCAGGGTGTCGCAGAACATGGCCTTGGGATAGCCGAGCCCGTAGCGGTAGGTCTCGGGTCGGGCGGTCTGGCGGCTGGAAAGGGCGCGAGCCAACGGCCCGTTTGAGTCGAGTCGACTGCCACGGGGCCACCAGGCCGCACCCAGGCCCGGTGACGCTGCGGAAAAGGACACGGTCGCGCTGTCCCGAATGAGCACGACTGCTCCCTGCCCTGACATGGCCTCGGCGACTCGGATGGCGACCGCTTCCCAGGAGGCGCCACTGGAATCGTGTAGACGGCGGACGTGTTCTGGGGCGATGCGGGCCGTCCCGATGGTCTCGTGAATCGCCCGGTCTGGCACGAGGAGGTGGCCGGCAAAGCGGTGGCAGACGGCTTCTTCGGCTTGGATGGCCCCCTCCGATGAGCCGCCGAGCTGGTCGAGGTCGTCGAGGAGTGCTGCTGCCGTGGTGGCGAGGAGGTGGTGTCCGAGCTCGTGAAGGATGGTGAATCGGACTCGTCGTTCGTGGACGTCGTCGGCGTAGATGATCCAGGGCAAGATGGGGTCGATGTGGGGGTCGTAGTAGCCGTCGGTGGAGCAGTCACTACGGCTGAGTTCCCTGCTGGGCAGGGCCTGGAAAGCGATGGGGCCGAAGTACATCTCGACGGCCACGGAGGGGTCCTCGGTTTGCAGGTCTGCTTCGGCGTCGGAGCCGATATGGGCGAGGAGGGCTGTGGTGATCGAGTTCAGGTTGGTCCGGCGGTCCCCCATGGTTCCGGTCCCAGGTTCACCGCTGAAGGATCAGCGAATAAGCATCGAGGAGACGGCGCCAGTCGTCCTCGGTCGGCTCCCCGCTGCTCCTGCGAGGCGATGAGGCCATGCCGATGAGGAGGCGCCGTCGCATCTCGTCGACCGGAGCCCCTTGGCGCTTTGCGAGATGGCTGACCGTCTCTTGGAAGGCGGCGGAGCGGGCGAACTGCAGGAGTGATTTTGGGGCGGTGGCCAGCACGGTGTCGAATGGATCGTCGTCCCCGTCCGCTCCCAGTAACGAGGCGAGCGGCACGTCGAGCGCTCGGGCCAGGGCGGTCAGCGCGTCAAGGGTCGGGTTCCCACGTCCTCGTTCGAGGTTCGAGACGTAGGGCAGGGAGAGTCCGGCCTGCTCAGCGACCTGGGCGAGGGTAAGGCCGAGTTCCACTCGCCGTGCTCGGAGTCGGGAGCCGATGGTCTCCGTTGGGCTGGGCACGGTTCTTATCCTAGTGGAATAACAACGTCGCCGTCATATCTCTACGGTCTGCTATCCTGTGAGAAGAATCAGACGGTCTGGTTCTTTCGGTGGAAGCCGAACCCTTGACCGGTGGCGACCTTCTCCGCCGGAGCTGTCCCGAGACGGGCAGCTGGACAGTGAGATGCCAATGACCCTCGACCTACAGACCCTGCTCGATGACCTCGACGACCACGTCAAGGGCGAGATGGCAGTCAACCCGGAGATCGTCGACAAGGGCGACGCCCTGGATGTGGATGCGCTGCCGATCAGCGCCCGCAGGTGGCACAAGCTCGACGAGGCCGTCGCGGTCGTCGCTGATCTCAAGGGATCGACGAACCTCGGGGTCGGGAAGCACGCCGCGTCCACCGCCGCGATCTACGAGGCGGCTACCGGTGGGTTGTGCCAGATCTTCGACCAGTTCGATGCCGACTTCGTTGCCATCCAGGGCGACGGTGTCTTCGGGCTGTTCTGGGGGGAACGGCGGATGGAGCGGGCCATCTGCGCCGGCATCACGGTGAAGACGTTCAGCGCGAAGCAGCTCGTCCCACGCCTGGAGAAGAAGTGGCCCGACCTCCCCACGACGGGCTTCAAAGTGGGCATGGCCGTGAGCAAGCTGCTCGTCAAGCGAGTTGGAGTGCCGCGCACTGATCACCAGGAGCCTGTCTGGGCCGGCAAAGCGGTCAACTACGCAGCCAAGTGCGCCCAGCAAGCAGAGGCGCACGAGATGATCGTCACCGGCACGATCTGGGACTTCGTCGAGGACAACGACTACCTGGCCGTGACTTGCCCCTGTGGGAGCGGACCGAGCTCCTCACTCTGGAGCGACGTGGTCATCGATAAGATCCACGAAGGCGACGGCGAGCGTGCCGGTCGAAGGTTGACTTCGTGCTGGTGCGACGTACACGGTGCCGAGTACTGCGACGCAGTGCTGACCGGCAAAACGAAACGCCCGGAGGCAGAGTCCATCGTTGCTCAAGTGAGAAAGGCTCAACGAGACGACGCTTTTCGGAGCGCGCAGCGTCGAGTCAGAGAGAACCAGCGGAACATCCGACGTGGCCTCGCCATGAGACACCGCTAGCCGGACAGGTCGAATGGTGGACATTCTTTACGGCACCACGACTAGCACCCGATGGCTATCTGACCTTCAGGTCCACGAGGTAACCGAACGCGGCACGCAGTACGCTCGCATAGCGGCCCTCGGCACGAGCTACGAATCGGACCTGCGGGGGAAGTCGTGAGCAATCCACCGCCGACCGATGCGCCCGGGCACGGTGGAGACGACTTCGCCTGGAAGGTCCACGAGGCCCTTGACTCGTGGACCGCGAAGGTAGACACCAAGGCCTCGATCGCACTCGCCATCGAAGCCGCAATAGCCGGCTTCGTGATCACCCTTTCAACGAACGGTGGCCGGTTGTCAGGACTCCGCGGTTACCGCGCCGACCTGGATCACCTCGGGCTGGTCCTTTTGGCAGTGTCAGTCATAGCGTCGCTCGCGGTTGTCATGCCGCAACTGAGTCGCCGCAAGGCGAAACGCACCTGGTCGACCAACATGATCTACTTCGGTCACCTTCGTCGCTGGGACCCCGACGCCCTGGCCACGGCGCTCTCCTCGGAACTCCGGACCACCACCCAACTAGCAAGACAGCTCGTGGAGATGTCGAAGATCGCATGGCGCAAACACGCCTGGTTGCAATGGTCGCTGGCATCGCTCTTCGTCGCGTCAATCCTCTTGGTGATAGCCGGGGCGTGAGTGATGGGCCTCAGCGGTGACATTTCTGACGGTGTCCGGCGAGCACTGAAGACCACGCTCGTGGTGCGCGACGGTCGAAAAGTTCCCGAGAAGCGCGACCTCGCCTTCCTCAACGGCGGCGGCGCCGTGCGCCTCGACGCCACGTACGCGTATGCCGACCTTGCCGACTCGTCGGGACTGGCGCAACACATAAAGCAGGAAGTCGCTGCCAACATCATCCGGGCCTACGTCCATGCCGCCGCCAAGACCTTCCGAGCCTATGGCGGCGAGATAAGAAGCTTCGACGGCGACCGCGTAATGGCCATTTTCGTTGGTGACCAGAAGAACGCGTCGGCCGTGCGGGCAGCCCTGGCCTTGAACTGGGCAGTCGACAAGCTGATCAACCCGATCATGTTCGAGACGTGGTCTGACATGTCGCAGATGTGGCGTATGAAGCACGCGGTCGGCATAGCAACGGGACAGGCCCTTATCGTCCGTGGAGGCGTCTTCGGCGATAGCGACATGATCTCGATAGGTGGTGCACCAAACAGCGCCGCCAAACTGAGCGAACTGCGTCCAGTAGCACCTCACTATGGGCCGCAATACTCGATCTACATTACCGAAGAGGTCTATAGGGACCTCCCGGACGCAGTGAGACTAGGACAAGCACCGGCTCAGACCTTCTGGTACGGGAACCATTACGGGAACCTGGGTCAGGCAACCCAGACGGCGCGCGTCGACATGTGGGACCCGCTCGGCCAGCACAACATTGGCGGGACGCAGGTATGGGTCCGCGGATCGACCTTCGAATGGGAGCCTTGAAAGATGGGGTACTGCCAGGGGTTCTGCGTATTCGGAATTCGGCTGGGGGTCTCGGACCGGGATCGTCGCGTGGCTCATGGTCGCCGTGGCCGCGGCTGATCTGTCGCGAGTATCCAATGAGCAGGGCGGACCTACTGGCCGCTCCAGTTGAGGTCCGCGTTTGCCAGATCGGCACGTCGCTCGGCGTACAGACGGACCCGATGCCCGTTGGCCCCGGAAGGATGGGGAACACCGAGCAGGCACCGTCGGCGGTCCAGAAGGTCCCGACGCGTCAAGAAGGTCACTGCAGTCTCGGCGGCCTTTCCCAGGGGCACCACGAGCGCGTCGGGCGCCATCGCCACCCTGGCCCCCAAACAGGCGCGCACCAGCGACTCCAGCACCGGATGCCCGACGAGCGGCGGGCTCGCTCCGCCGTAGTTGCAGCCGTGCACGAAGCCTGGATAGTCGATGGCGGAGACGCGACCAGCAAGGTGGTGCATGTCGTCGAAGAGCTGGGCGGTCGATTCGACACCGAGGGCGGCGGCGAGCCCAATCCCGTCGAGCATCGCGACCAGGTTGATCCGCATCGGGCCGGAGAACGACCCCACGGCGTCGGCACGCCGGAGTGCTCCTCGGGCGACAGGCCATTTGCCAGGGAGCGGCGGGCCTCGGCGAGCGCCTCGGTCGCAGGGTGCAGGCCGGGCGTGATCCCGACCAGCATCACTTTGGCCGAGGTGTTGAACCAGTC
>JAJZWW010000154.1 GCA_021846485.1 Actinomycetes bacterium | reverse complement strand
GAGAGCCCCCGGCGGGGCCTGGAGTTCGTCACCCGGAAGGTGACCTTCAGCGCGGCGGCGATCAAGCTCGGGATGCAGGACCAGGTCCGTCTCGGCAACCTCGACGCTCGGCGGGACTGGGGCTATGCCCCCGACTACGTGCGCGCCATGTGGCTGATGCTCCAGCAGGACACCCCCGAAGACTACGTGATCGCCACCGGCGAGACGCACTCGGTGAGGGAGCTGTGCGAGGCGGCCTTCGGCCACCTCGGCCTCGACTGGGAGCGACACGTGGTCGTCGACGACCAGTTCTTCCGGCCGGCCGAGGTCGACCTGCTCATCGGCGACCCCAAGCAGGCCCGATCGGCCCTCGGCTGGGAGCCGGAGATCGGCTTCGAGGATCTCGTGACGATGATGGTCGACGCGGACCTCCAGGCCCTCTCGACGGCGTCCTAGTCCCGCCGATGTCCGCACGGATCGCTTTCGTCCCCCCCCGCTTCGGCCCCGGCGTGGTCGGGGGCTCCGAAGCGGTGACCCAGGAGGCCGCGATCGGCCTGGCCTCCCGGGGGTGGGACGTCGAGGTCCTGACCACCTGCGCCACCGACCACTACACCTGGGAGAGCTCGCTGCCCGCGGGGGCGAGCTTCGAGAGCGGCGTGGTGGTCCGCCGCTTCCCCGCGGTAGCCCAGCGCTCCGAGGCAGCCCGCCGGGCGCAGCTGCGGATCCAGGCGGGCGAGGTGCCCAGCTTCGACGAGCAGGTCACCTGGCTCGGCTGGCGCTTCACCGTCCCGGCGCTCTACGACCACCTCGTGCGGCGCGGTCACGAGTACGACGCCTTCGTCTTCTCGCCGTACCTGTTCTGGACCACGACCGTGTGCCTGCCGGTCGTCGCCGACCGGGCGGTGTCCATGCCCTGCCTCCACGACGAGACCTACGCCCGGCTCGACGTCGCCCGCCGCACCCTCACCGACGCGTCGCGGGTCTGGCTGCTCTCGGAACCCGAGCACGACCTCGCCCACCGTCTGGCGACCCTCCCCGCGGCCCACACGGTGACCGGCGCCGGGGTCCACGTACCCGCCGGCTACGACCCCGAGCGCTTCCGGTCCCGCTACGGCCTCGAGCGGCCGTTCCTCGCCTTTGTCGCCCGCCGCGAGCCGGAGAAGGGCTGGGACTGGCTCCTCTCGCTGTACCAGCAGCTGCGCGCAGCCGGAGGACCGGAGGTCGACCTGGTGACCGCCGGCGTCGGAGAGGTCACCGTGCCCGCGGAGTTCTCCGGACGGGTCGTCGACCTCGGCCGCCTGTCGGACGAGGACCGCAACGACTGCATGGCCGCGGCCCTCGCCTACGTCCAGCCGAGCCGGATGGAGAGCTTCTCGCGCACCACGATGGAAGCCTGGCTCGCGGGTACCCCCGTCCTGGCCGTCGAGGACGGTGAGGTGGTCGCCTGGCACTGCCGGCGCTCCGGAGCCGGGCTGACGTTCCGGGACGCCGCTTCGCTGGCCGACGCCGTCGGCCGCCTGGTAGACACCCCAGCCGAAGCGACCGAGCTGGGCGAGCTCGGACGCCGCTACGTCCTCGACAACTACCGCTGGGAGGTGGTCCTCGACCGCATGGAGGCCGACCTGGCGACCATGCTTGCCGCCCCGAGCGGTGCGGCGGAGGCCCAGGGGCTCGGCACAGCGGAGGCCCAGGGGCTCGGCACAGCGGAGGCCCAGGGGCTCGGCACGGCCGAGGCCGGGAGGGCGGGCGGGGAGCCCGAGCGTCCCGTGACTGTCGGCCGGCCGGCGATCCTGGTGCTCGGCAGCTACCCCCCGGTACCGGCTAACGGGACTCCGGTCACCCGCCAGGTGGTCCAACGGCTCCAGGACGCCGGCGAGGATCCGGTGGTCGCGTCCTACCGGGTCTCCGCTGCCCTCTTGCACGCCCGGGTCGCGGGTCTGCTCGCCGGCCGGAGGCTCGCCCGCCTGAGACAGGTGACGGGCGCGTCGAGGGTGGTGGTCGTCGTGGAGCGCGACGCTCCCCTGCCAGTGACCGGCGTGCCGGCGTGGCTGAGGACGCCTGCCCAGCGCCTCGCCGCCCGTGGCCTGGCCGCCGAGCTCTGCCGCTTCTCCCACGTCGCCCTGGTCGTCGCCGGCGACCCCGGGGCTGATCCCCGGGCTTGGCGCGAGCTGGTGGCCGCGGCCGACGAGATCAGTCGCGTCGAGGGTGACCGGGACCCGCTCGTCGGGCCTCTCGGCCCTTCCGAGCTGACCCTCGCCCGGTTGCCGCGCTCGCTGCTCGGCGCTGCCGCGCGGCGGCTACTGGGCCCTGCTGCCCCCGAGGTGCGCGCCGCGCTCAGCGGGATGCTCCGAGCGCTACGCGCGGCAGCCAGGGACCGCTGAGCTGACTCCTCTTGCCTGCGGCGACCGGACCACCCGCCTCCAAGACGGTCTCGGGTACGCTCGGACATGAGCGCCTGCTCGAGCTCACTCGTATGTTTGCCGGGCGAGTGTTGAATATCACCGCCGGAGGTAAGGCGTCCGATGCCCCCACCTTCGCATATAACATGCTTACAGCGGAGTTGCAGGGCCTAGGAGGCTGGTGTCTTACAGCGGTCTGAGAACTGGGCGCCGCGCAACGATCCGCCGTCCGGGCCCCGACATCCGTGAGGAGACGACATTCCCGCGATCGCAAGCGGGAAATTGACCTCCGGGGCGCTCCTGGAGCGCCGACGGGGCCGAGAAACGCCGGGAATGACCCTCGTCAGGCCATCCTGCAGGACCACCCGGTGGCGTTCGAGCGGGTTCCGAGCGTCGCGAGGCGCGCGAGGTTGACCGCAGCGGCGAGGAACGTGAAGTCCTGCCCGACGCGTTCTCGACCGCGCACGCGGGCGCGTCTGCCGCCGTGCTTCCTGCGGACGAGATGGGCGATCTTGCGCTCGACCTTCGGGCGCGTCCCGCGGTAGTCCTGCATCCAGCCCGGGTCCTTCTGGCGAGCACGCGCCCGGGACAGGACATCCTCGTTCACTCCGATCGAGACCGTGCGGCCCCCCGCAGCCGTGGTGCACTGCTCGCGCAGCGGGCAGCTCGCGCAGTGATCGGCGAAGGCGGCGGTCCCGCTCCCATCCGCGTGGCGGCGGATCTCGACGGTGACGCCTGCCGGGCAGGTGACGGCGTCGTGGTCGAGGTCGATCGAGAAGCGGTCCTTTGTGAACAGCCCGCTCTTCGCGACCGGGTCCTGGGTCTTCGCGCGTGACTCGATGCCTTCCTCTTCGAGGAGCTGCTGGAACGCGCCGCTGCCGTAGGCGTTGTCGCCGTAGACCGTCGCCGTGTTCTCACCGGCATCGTCGTCATCGACCGCGTCGTCACCGGCCTCACCGAGGAGATCGGCGCTCGGGCCCTCGGCGGCGTCGGTGCTGTCGCGCTCAGCGTTCTCGGCGATGTCCCCGGCCTCTCGCTCGTCTCCGCACGGCTCAGCCTCACCGTGCTCAGCCTCACCGAGGAGATCGGCGATCAGGTCCGCCGCCACGCTCGCGTCACCGGCGTTGCCCGGGGTGACGGTGGTCGCGGTGATGATCTCGGAGTCGGGGTCGACCGCCACGTGACCCTTGTAGCCATCGAAGCCGTGGGCTGAGCTCTTGTGGCCGTGGCGGGTCTCGGGATCCACCGTCGAGATGACCCGGTCCTTCGCGACGCGGCGGGCGATCGCGAACCTCCCGTCCTCGCTCTCCTCGAGATCCTGGCCGAGCACGGTCGAAAGCAGCACCGCCGCCTGGAGGACCGCTTCGCTGAGCTCGCGCCCCGACAGCTCCAACACGAGCGCGAAGCCGTCCTTCGCTCGGCTGTCGACGAGCTCTGCTCGCGCCTGCTTGTCGTCCCAGTCGACCGGCGGCTTGGCGTGGCTCGCGTAGTCGTCCCCGCTCGACAGCACCGCCTGGAGCTCCGTGCGCAGCTCATCGTCAGCGGCGCGAAGAAGACCGCGGATCGCCGAACGGATGAGGGTGATCGTGTCCATCGTCGCGACCGCGTCGAGAAGCGGCGTCGAGTCAACGACACGCTTCTTTCCCACGAGGCCAGCCGCTTTCGCGGCGTCGAGAGCGGCCTCGAAGACCCGGTCCGGGCGCTCAGAGCCCCGCAGGCGCATCCGCATCTCGACCAGCACCGTGTGGGAGAAGCTCGCCCACCCTCCGGTGTCGTAGCTGCCGACCCCGCACGCGTAGCGCCAGCGGGCGTCGAAGCTGTAGCGCTCGACGGCTTCGCGGTCCGACAGCCCACCGAGGCGCTGGAGCACCATCACCGAAGCGACCACCGAGGGCGGGACCGAGCAGCGTCCGGTGTCCTCGTAGAGGTCGGCGAAGTCACCGTCGGGAAAGAGCCGGTCCCGCTCGCGATGCAAGAACGCGTAGATCGAATCCGCAGCGAGCGCCTTCTCGCAGTACCCGCTCATGTCATCGAGCAGGTTGCCCTGGCGGTCCGCCACGCCGAGAGTCATCGGTGACTGCCCGCGAATCCCATGAGTGTGATTATCCCAGCTCGCCCGGGAGATCGCGAGTCTGAGAGGTCGCTCACTCACCCCGCGAAAGACACCAGCCTCCTAGAGTTCGCCGTAGGCACCGGCCGCATCGCTTTGCCCTTGGCGGCCACTGGGGTGACCGTCGATGGCATCGAGATGTCCCCTCACATGGTCGAGCGGATGCGCGAAAAGCCCGGCGGGGACGCCATCACGGTAACCACCGGGGACATGTCACGAGTCAGGACCGGACGTACCTACGGACTCGTCTATCTGGTGTACAACACGATCGGCAACCTGCTGACCCAGGACGACCAGGTCCGATGCTTCGAGAACGCTGCCCGCCACCTGAGCGATGACGGTGTCTTCGTCTTGGAGTGCCAGGTGCCCACCGCTCCATCCCGACCCGGCCACCAGTTCGTGGACCCAGAGATCATCGGCGTCGACCACGTCGTATTCGACGTGTGCCGCTACGACCCGGTCACGCAGATCCTCGACGAGAACCACGTCCACATCAGCTCTGACGGGGTCGTCTTCGGGCCGATCCGGGTGCGACTCGCACATCCCCCCGAGTTCGACCTCATGGCCCGTATCGCCGGCCTCCGCCTACGCGACCGCTGGGGAGGCTGGGACCAAGAGCCCTTCACAGCGACCAGCTGGCGCCACGTCAGCATCTACGAGCGAGCGGGCACCTGACCAGACGGTCGCCTGCCTCGGCCTTCCAAAAGACCAACCGCCAGCGGGACGCCCGTCTCCCGGTCTGGATCGAACACCCGTGCGTGCCGGTCAGGGAACCCGCTACGGGAACGCCGCAGGTCAGCGGGGGTGCCGGCCGGGAAGCGTCCCGCAAGACCCGCCCGGTGATCTGCCCGGTCACGGGGGGCTATCCGCTACAGCCTGTTGACGGGGCCGCCGACGCGGCATCATCTCGCGCGTGCCGAATGATCCGTCTGGCGCCGACCTCCGTCAGACTCAGAAGTGGAGCGGTGACGCCAGATCGACGGGTCGGGGTGCTAGCAGCCTGCCACGGATCGTGGTCATGGCTGCTGTCCGCGGGCTCGGTGATCGACTACCTGTGGGCCGACCAGGTGTCTCGGGAGCGGGAGCCGGTCGGGTGGAGTCACCTGCGGCGAAGGGCGAGGTAGTCGTCCTCTATGGCGTAGTCGAACATGAACGGTAGGTAGCCGGCGAGGTCAGGCGCCCCTCCGCTCCTGGCGAAGGTGACGAGCCAGTCGAGCTCGTCGGCGACCGTGCTGGCGTAGTCGCCGGCGGGCTGGTAGCCGAGGGCGACAGCTGCTGCGGTGTCCAGGACGACCGGTGGGATCCGGTCCCAGGCGTGGGCGCCCAGCCCGTCCGGGCGGGGTTCGTGGAGAAGGATCTCCTCCCAGTCGTAGCCAAGATGAGCGGCGACCGTGCGAGCGATCTGACGGCCGTTGGGGCAGTCCGGGTCGGCGCCGTTGAGGATCCGCCGTCCCGGCGCGGAGGCAACCACCTCGATCACCGCAGCGATGTTCGCCGCCGCGCACGGATGGTCCGCCCCGGCACCCCCGCGCGCGAGGAACACGGCGGGACGCCGATCGAGGACCCGCCTGACGAAGACCCACTCCCTCGGCTGTCGGCTCCACGCCCCGTGGATCTTCGATGGGCGGATGACCGTGACGGGTCGACCGCTGTCGAGGAGGACCTCTTCTGCGGCGACCTTGTTCGGCCCGTAGCCCTCGCGGGAGTTGTAGTCCATGCTGTTGGGTCGCAGCGTCGGGTTGTTCTCGCTGACAGGCCGCTGAAACACGGGCGGATCGTCGGAGTTGCTGTGACGGCCTGCGTCGTCGACGTAGACGGCCTTGGAGGAGATCATCACCGTCGAGGTGACGCTCGCCAGCAGCGGGAGAAGGTCGGCGGCGTGCGCTGCGGTGTAACAGACGCAGTCAACGAGCAGGTCCGCTCCGCCCCCGACCACTCCCGGGAGGGTGGCGGGGTCGTCCCGGTCGGCTCGGAGGAACTGGGCGCCGGCCGCCTCCAACCCAACAGGCACGTGCGCCGGGTCCCTGCCCGTGACCACGACCTCCCATCCCGAGGCCAGAAGCCGCCAAGAGGCGGCCCAGCCGATCGCCGCGGTGCCCCCCAAGATCACGGCCCGTTGCACGGCAGAGACGGTAGCCAGCTCAACCCGGCAGCCCACTGGTGAGCGATGACATCGGTACCCGACCGTCAGCGTTTCGTCGATCAGGACGGCCGGCGACGTCGATTCCCTTTCCGCTCAGTGGATCCAGTAGCGGCGCAGGGGTATGGCGCTGCCCGGCCGGTCCAGCACGGAGTCGAGGACGCCTCCGCATTTCTCGATGACGCGTGCCGAGCCGGCGTTGTCGTCGTCGCAGGTCACGAGGACACTGTCGACGCCGAGCGACCGGGCCACGATGAGGCCTTGGCCGAGCATGGCTGTGGCGTGGCCTCGGCGGCGATGCTCGGGCGCCACGCCGTAGCCGATGTGGCCCCCGTAAGCGGCCAGGTAGTCGTTGAGTTCGTGGCGGATGGAGATGCGACCGACGAGCACATCACCGACACACGCCGCGAGAAACGTCGCCGGTACCCGGTCCGCCGCGAGGTTGACCCCTCGGCTCTGGTCACGGGTCCGACCCACGTAGGTCTCCCACGGCTCACCGGGGACGTAGTCGATGAGAAAACCGAAGCCGTCGCAGGCGAGGGCCTCGTGGGCTGTCAGGGCGGCGTGCTCGTCCTGACGGCGGAGGGGTCGTAGTCGGATCTCCCTGGCCATCCCAGCCATGGTGTCCGCCGGCCCTGCGCCGCGCCAACCGTTTCGCTCGGGTGGGCGGAAACCGACAGCGGCCAGATCTCCAGTCAAGCGATGGCTTGACAGCGGGCTGGGCGCGGAAGCTGGCGGGTCGCCGCCGCTGCCTGGTCGAGCGAGGATGCCGACCCGCAGATGTCGCCCTCGTCGTCGTTGCAGCCAGAACACCCCCCAGAACATCGCATCATC
>JAJZWW010000153.1 GCA_021846485.1 Actinomycetes bacterium | reverse complement strand
GGGGCGGTGCCCGGCCGGTGGGTGCGCACCGGGATCGCCTGGTCCCGCCTCGACTCGGTCGGCTTCGGCCGCCCGGAAGCCGGCCCGGCGCTGGCGCTGCTGCGCGAGCTGCTCGCCCTCTCGGTGCTCGGCGGCCGCGCCGGCTACGGCTACGGGTACGGGACGAGCGCAGAGACGATCTGGCTGGAGGACATCTCCAGCCGGCGGGTGTGGGACCTGCTCGCCCAGGCGTCCGAGGTCGGCCTGGCGCTCGTCGGCGCCGGCCGGATGGCCTCGCCGGTGGTGCTCGCGTCCAGGCCGGCCGAGGCGCTGATCGACCTGACCCGCGCGGGCAGCGGCCTGCAGCTGCGGGCCAGGTTGCGGGCGGGGGAGGACGAGATCGACCCCGGCCAGCTGGTGTGGATCGGCTCACCGCCCCACGGCGTCGTCTGGTGGCCGGAAGGGGTGGAGTCCACGGCCGCGCCGGCGCTGCACCTGGCCCCCCTTTCCCATCCCCTCGACCCCGGCCTCGCCGAGCTGCTGCGAGCCGACCCGATAGAGGTCCCCGCCGCGGAGACCGCCCGCTTCCAATCCGAGATCTACCCCAAGCTGCGCCGGCGGGTCATGTTCGACTCCACCGACGGCTCGGTCGAGCTGGTCGACCTCCCCGACACCTTGGTGCTCACGTTGTCGCCCGGCGACGGCACGCTCGTCGAGCTCTCCTGGTCGCTGCGCTCCGGCGGGGGAGAGCTCCGCAGCATCTGGGACGAGCCCGACGAGATCGCCGCCGCCGCCCTCGATTCCGCCCGGGCGGTGCTGCGCGCCACGACCAGCCTGGTGATGGTCACCCCCTGGGGCGAGCAGCTCGCCTCGCGCTCCCGGCTGGAAGGCATGGACGCCGCCCGCTTCGTCGCCGAGGTCCTCCCCCGGCTGGAGGCGATCCCCGACCTCGAGGTCGTCCTCGCCGGCGAGCTGCCCGAGTACCGGGAGGCCACCGACGCGCCCGTCGTCCGCCTCGGCGGGGAGGAGTCGACCGACGGGGACTGGTTCGACCTGCTCGTCGAGGTCGAGGTCGGCGGTGAGGAGGTCCCCTTCCACGAGCTGTTCCGCGCCCTGGCGGCGGAGGAGAGCCACCTGCTGCTGCCGTCGGGCACCTACTTCGCCCTCGACCGGCCCGAGCTGCGCCAGCTCGCCGAGCTGATCGCCGAGGCCCGCAGCCTCCAAGACGCCCCCCGCGACGGGGTCGTGCGCCTCGGCCGCTTCCAGGCCAGCCTGTGGGAGGAGCTGGTCGCCCTCGGGATCGTCACCGCCCAGGCCGGCGCCTGGGCCGACGCGGTCGCCGCCCTCGCCGGCGTCGGCGACGAGACCGACCGGCCGCTGCCCGCCGGGCTGCACGCCGCGCTGCGCCCCTACCAGGAGGAGGGCTTCCAGTGGCTCGCCTCCCGCTACGAGCACCGCCTCGGCGGGATCCTCGCCGACGACATGGGCCTCGGCAAGACCCTAGAGGCGCTCGCCCTGGTCTGCCACGCCCGCGAGCAGGGCCGGGAAGCGCCGTGGCTGGTCGTCGCCCCGACCAGCGTGGTCGGCAACTGGGTGGCCGAGGCGGCCCGCTTCGCCCCGGGGGTCCCCACCGTCGCGATCACCGAGACCGAGCGACGCCGGGGGACGCCGCTCGCCGAGGCGGTCGCCGGCGCCGGGCTGGTGGTCACCTCCTACACGCTGTTCCGCCTCGAGTACGACGACTACGAGGCCATCCCCTGGGCGGGGATGATGCTCGACGAAGCCCAGTTCGCGAAGAACCCCGCCTCGCACAACTACCAGCGTGCCCGGCGACTGCCGGCGGAGTTCAAGCTGGCGATGACCGGCACGCCGCTCGAGAACTCCCTCACCGAGCTGTGGGCGCTCAGCTCGATCACCGCCCCCGGGCTGTTCGCCCGCCCGGACCGCTTCGCCGAGACCTACCGGGTCCCGATCGAGCGCCACGGCGACGGGGAGCGCCTCGAGCAGCTCCGCCGGCGGATCAAGCCGGTCATGCTGCGGCGCACCAAGGAGCAGGTCGCCTCCGACCTGCCCGACAAGCAGGAGCAGGTCCTCGAGCTCGACCTCCACCCCCGCCACCGCAAGCTCTACCAGACCTACCTCGCCCGGGAGCGCCAGAAGGTCCTCGGCCTGCTCGAAGACGTCGTCGCCCACCGCTTCGAGATCTTCCGCAGCCTCACCCTGCTGCGCCAGGCCGCCCTCGACGTCACCCTCGTCGACCCGGCCCACGCCGGCGTGCCGTCCACCAAGCTCGACGTGCTCACCGACATGCTCGCCGAGGTGGTCGCCGACGGCCACCGGGTGCTGGTGTTCAGCCAGTTCACCCGCTACCTGGGGGAGGCCCGCCGGCGGGTCGAGGCGGCGGGGATCGACTGCTGCTACCTGGACGGCAAGACCCGCAACCGGGGTGAGGTGATCGCCGGGTTCCGGGAGGGGAGCGCCCCGGTGTTCATGGTCAGCCTGAAGGCCGGCGGCTTCGGGCTCAACCTCACCGAGGCCGACTACTGCATCCTGCTCGACCCGTGGTGGAACCCGGCGACCGAGGCGCAGGCCGTCGACCGGGTGCACCGCATCGGCCAGACCCGCAAGGTGATGGTCTACCGGCTGGTGGCCCGCGACACCATCGAGGAGAAGGTGATGGCGTTGAAGGCCCGCAAGGCAGCGCTGTTCGACAGCGTCGTCGGGGGTGGCGGGTTCGAGTCCGGGGCGCTGCGGGCCGAGGACGTCAGGGCGCTGCTCGAATAGGGGGCGTGGGGGAGCGTGGGGCCGGCGGTGCCGGGGTGGGGGTCGGGGCGGGGGCCGACAGGCCGGCGGGTGCGCTGACCGGCGGGGGCGGTCGGAGTGGGTGCGTAGAGCCGAAGTGGGTGCGTGGAGCCGAAGTGGGTGCGTAGAGCCGAAGTGGGTGCGCTGCCCGGCGGGGGCGGTCGAAGTGGGTGCGTAGAGCCGAAGTGGGTGCGTAGGACGCCCGTATAGCCGTCTGAACGCACCCAGTTGGGGTGGGCGCACCCAGTTCCGCCTGGGTGTCAGGGCCAACTTCCCGGCGGGCGCGGTTGGGGGGCGGGCCCTGCACCGCGCCCCCGGCGCGGGCGCGTTGAGGCCGGGCCGGCGTGGCCTGTCGTCTGTCGGGGGTGGTGGCCGTCGTTGGCCTCCCGGCGACGGGCTCAGCTGTCGCGGAGGAGGGTGTTGAGGCGCGATCCAGGGTCGAGACGCAGCATTGCGGTCCCGACGGTGAGGAGGTAGATCCACGCTCCGACGGAGAAGCCCCGGCCGAAGAAGTAGTGCGAGTGTCAAGGGCCAGGTGGCCGGTCAGCGCCGCAGTGCTGATGCCCGGGATGGCGACGAAGCCGGAGACGAAGAACATCACCAGGTTCAACACGCTGTAGCCGACCGCCGGCAGGTACCACATCCGCAGCCCGAGCAGGTAGACGACTGCGATCAAGACGTACAAGACGACCTCGCCGTCGAGCCAGAGGGTGACTTCGGGTGACTTCGCCAGCGAGGCGAAGATGTGGGCCGCGCTGTCGACCAGGGCGACGAGGACGAGGCTGAAGCGGACCCAGTGGATGATCCGGGTGGTCCGCTCCGGGGTGTACCAGCGCTCCCTCTCCCGGCGCAGGGGTCCGGGGAGGAGGCGGGCGAGCCGGTCGTCGGGGTGGTGGGTCCCGATGACACCCCGTCGAGCCGGTCAGCGGGTCGCTGCCAGCGGCGTCCCTCTCCGGGCGCGGCAGTGTCACGGCCCGGCCGGCTCAGACGAGCGGGCGCCGCCCCCCGAAGATCGCGTGGTCGAGCTGCTTCCAGTACACGTCCACGCCCTCGAAGCCGGCCGAGCGCAGGTACCCGAGCTGGAGGTCGAGGGAGGCGATGTGCCGAACGTGGTTGTCGTATCGGCGCTGCTCCTCGGGGCTGCGGTTGGCCCGCTTGGCGGCCGCCTCCGGGTCGCGCCGGTCGCCGGCGCGCAGCCAGGCCTCCTCGACCACCGCGTCGGGGGGGGCGACCGGGTCGTAGTCGAGGAACCAGCCTCCCGGAGGGAGGTGGTGGAGGATCTCGCCGAAGAGCTCCTCCTTGCGTTGATCGGGAAGGTGGTGCACAGCCAGCGAGCTGATCACCACCGAGGGCCGGTCGCCAGCGCCGTCCAGTTCCGGGGGCCAGCCGGCCCGAGTGAGGTCCGCCTCGACGTAGCGATAGCGTCCCTCGTAGCCGGCGAGCTCCCGGCGTCCCTGGCCGATCATCTGGGGGGAGTAGTCGGCGAGGACGCCCCGGGCGCCGGGGTAGCGGTCGAGGACCGCGCGGGAGGCCGCCCCGGTCCCGGCGCCGAGGTCGAGGAAGCAGAACTCCTCGCCGTCGGCGACTGGGAGCAGCTCGGTCAGCACCGCGCGGTGCTCGGCGCGGCTCCGCTCCCGCTGCGCGGCGGTCGAGACCCAGTGGGAGATCCCCTCGTCAGATCTCCAGATCTCCTCGTTGGCGTCCCGGGTCTCGACCATGGCGGCAAGCTAGCGGGTCCTTCCCGGCCTGGGCACTGCGCTGACCTGGGTCCGGCGATGAGCGACCCGCGCTGCCCTTTCGGGGCGAGCGGTCGGGCTGGCGCCTGGGGTTGCTCAGGAGCTGAGCTCGTCGACGATCCAGTCGACCATCACCGCCAGCAGGCAGCAGGTGGCTCCGAGCAGCAGACCGGTGCGGATGCGGACGTCCATGGCAACTCTCCTCTTGGCTTTGGATCATCGGGCCAGCGCCGGCAGGGCTCGCCCGGGCTGGCCGGTAGGACATGGCAGGGGGGACCGCCGGCCGCCGCCAGCCGCCAGCCGCCGGAGCCTCGCCCTGCCCGCCGGGCGACCTCCCCCGGTGGAGGGGGTCGGCGGCGGGCATCGGCGACAACGACAACTGTTCCCCCTCCGGTGCCGGTCCTAACGCGGGGCGGCTACCGGCGGGGGAGCGGCTCGAGGTGGTGCCGGCAGGGCCGGGTACGACCGGGCCGAGCCCGGCCGGCGGTCCGGCGACGGCTTCAGCGGCGGGAGCTGGCCTCGATCGGCTGGGTGGAGTTGTTGGAGCCGGTCGTGATCTGCACCTTGCGGGGCTTGGCCGCCTCGGCCACCGGCACGGTCACGGTGAGCACACCCTGGTCGTAGCTGGCCTTGACGTGGTCGAGGTCGAGGTTGTCGCCGAGGAACAGCTGGCGGGTGAAGCTGCCCTGCGGCCGCTCGGCGATGACCACCTCGTCTCCCTCCTCGGGGGTCCAGCTCCGCTCGGCCCGCACGGTGAGGACGTTCTTCTCGACCGACAGGTCCACCGAGTCGGGGTCGATGCCCGGCAGGTCGAGCCGGATGACGAAGTGGTCGCCCCGCCGGTAGGCGTCGAGCGGCATCGACCGGGGAGCCGCCGGCCCCGAGCTGGTGAGCAGCTGCTGGGTGAGGCGGTCCAGGTCACGGAACGGGTCGAAGCGCATGAGAGCCATCTCCTTGACCTCCTGTGGTGCTGTTCGAGCTGTGTGCCAGCGGCACGCTCAGGGGAAAGTCCCCGTGCCGCTCAGTATAGTTGACACCGGGGGCATGAGGTTTTATTCCAAGGAGGCTCGGGGCCGGGAGTCCATCAGGTCGACCATCCCCTGGACGGCGTCGCGGACCGAGGCCAGGGCCACCGAGACGAGCAGGGCCCCGGGCCCGGGCTGCTCGTCGGCGATCCGCTCCGCCTCGGCCCGGAGGTACTCGAGCGCCATGAGGTGCTCCGAGAGGCCCCCGAGTGCCTGCTCCCAGGGCCCCTGGACACCACCGGGGTGGGGGTGGGGATCGTCCGGCTGCGCTCTGCTGCCCGCGGCGCTGCCGGGGGCGCCGGGCCGGCTCGGGCGCCGATGCGCGCTCAACGCTCGCCCTCCGACGGGGTGGAGGCCCCTCGCTCCCGATGGGACCTGGGTGTGGGGGCGAGCTCGGGGGCCGGCAGGCCGGCCAACTCGTAGACCCGCAGTAGCGCCGGGCGGGCCCGGGCGAGGGAGAAGACGCCGCCGGCGCTCTCGGTCAGCTCCGCGGCGCGAAGCAGGCTGCGCGCTCCGGCCAGGTCGCAGAAGCACAAGTTGGCGACGTCGGCGACGACCTCGACTCCCGGGCCGGCGACCAGGGCGGCGACCTGCTCCAAGAGCTCGCCGGTGGCGAGGTCGAGCTCGCCCTCGACGGTGACCTCCACGGTCCCGCGGGCCGGTGGCCAGGTGGCGCGCACCGCCAGGTCGGCCCGGCGCCAGCAGATCGTGTGGCCTTCGAGGCACGCCGGCGTCACTACGCCACCCGGCGTAGCCGTCATCTCGTGATGTCCCACCTTCCTCCTTCGCAGCACGCCCACCAGGGGAGAGCACCCGGTCAGCCCTGCCGCGAACAGAGCAGGTCGATCATGCCCGACGCCGCCGGCCGGGGGCAAGGCGCGAGCCGGGTGGCGGGCGGAGCTGCTGTGGTGGGCCGTGCGCTTCGCGGTGGCGAACGGCCCGGTTCGTAGCCCAGCCCGCCGCACGGCCGGCGCCCGTCGGCGATCGGAGAGGCCGAGTGCCTGGTGCGTCGCCTGTGCCGACTGACCTCACCTCCTCCCTACGGCTGGTGTCCCGACGCCGCACCGAAAGGTGGCTCACCACAAAAGACAGCTGGCGACCCGGGTTTGTTCCCGGCGTCGTCGGCGCTCAGCCGGTCGGCAGGTGCGTGGTGGGGCGATCGGCGAGCAGCGCCTCGGCCAGCTCGGTGTCACAAGCGAGCACGCCCACCAGCCCGCCGCGGATCGCCGCGCGCACCGCGGCGGCCTTC
The DNA here is from genome assembly GCA_021846485.1 of Actinomycetes bacterium. GTDB lineage: Bacteria > Actinomycetota > Acidimicrobiia > Acidimicrobiales > Palsa-688 > JAKAQB01. Next base: position 681 of record JAJZWW010000153.1, on the reverse strand, counting down.
GGGGAGGTGGTGGCCGCGATCACCACCGTCGGGACCTTCGCCAGGTCGTCCAGGTCGATGGAGAGCAGCCGGCGGTGCAGGGCGAGGTCCGGCTGGTGGCCGCTCTCGTCGAAGAACCTCCCGGCGACCTGGCCGATCACCCCCTTGTCCCGGGCCTCGGCGAGCTCGGAGCGGCTGGCCTCGCAGCAGGTGAGGAACAACCCCGAGGTGCCGACACCGAACGCCCCGATCCCGAGGAGGGCCACGTCGACGCTCCGGGCGAGCTCGAGGGCCTCGGAGACCTGGGGGCTCTGGCAGAGCCCGGCGAGGTCGTCGGCGCTCGGCAGGACGGCAGGTGCGTTGAAGTAGCTGCAGCGCCCGCCCAGCTTGGCTGCCAGGTCCCGCACGAGGTCGTGGGTGCTGTGGCGAGGGTCGAGGCTCAGCTCGCCGGCCACCTGCACCACGTGGACGTCGACGCGGTGCTCGAAGGAGGCGGTGTCCACGATCGCCTGGAGCGTGCCCCCCCAGCACAGACCGAGGCGTGGATCGGCTGCCAGATGGTTCGCGAGCCAGGAGGCGACCGCCTGGGAGAGGGCGAGCGTCGAGGGGGCCAGGCCGACGTTGTCGCCCGCCGCTGCGTGCTCGGCCACCGGGTGGACGACGAGCGCCTCGGCCAGTGCCTCCGCGGCGAGGCGCTCCAGC
>JAJZWW010000152.1 GCA_021846485.1 Actinomycetes bacterium | reverse complement strand
GCCCGTCCCCTGACGGTCGCCGGCATGCTGGTGGCGGCGGCGGCGCTGGTCCTCATGGCCGTGGCCCCCGGCGGCGGCGCCGCCCTCCTGGCGGAGCTGGGGCTCCTGGGCGCGGGGCTGGGCCTCTTCACCCCCCCCAACAACGCCGCCATCATGGGCTCCGCCCCGCCCCACCAGTCGGGCGTGGCCAGCGGCCTGCTCAACATGACTCGCGGCCTGGGCACCGCCATGGGGCTGAGCCTCACCGGGCTGGTCTTCGCGCTGGTGGCCGGCACGACCACGGCCACCAGCCCGGCGGCCGTGACCGGGGGCTACCAGGCCGCCCTCCTCTTCCTGGCGGTGATGGCGCTCGGCGCCATGGTGCTGGCGGCCCTGCGCGGGCAGACCGAGCTGAACCTGGACCCGGTGCTCTCGGCCGAGTGACGCTCCTCTCCACGGGGCGCCCCGAGGCGCCGCTCGCCCCCCCCGTGTCCGCGCCCCCGGCACCGCGACCGGTGCAGTGGGCCAAGGTCGTGGACCAGACCCGGTGCATCGGGTGCCACGCCTGCACCGTCGCCTGCAAGTCCGAGAACGAGGTGCCGCTGGGCGTCTCCCGCACCTACGTCAAGGCGGTGGAGGTCGGCCGCTGGCCCCAGGCCCGGCGTGCCTTCCAGGTGACCCGCTGCAACCAGTGCGAGGATGCGCCCTGCGTCGCCGCCTGCCCGACCCGGGCCATGTACCAGCGCCCCGACGGCATCGTCGACTTCGACAAGGCGATCTGCGTCGGCTGCAAGGCCTGCATGGCCGCCTGCCCCTACGACGCCATCTTCATCAACCCCGAGGACCACTCCGCCGAGAAGTGCAACTTCTGCGCCCACCGCCTGGAGATCGGCCTGGAGCCGGCGTGCGTGTCGGTCTGTCCGACCGAGGCGATCCTCGTCGGCGACCTCCACGACCCCACCTCCAGGGTGGCCGAGATCGTCCAGCGCGAGGCCGTGACGGTGCGCCGCCCGGAGAAGGAGACCCGCCCGGGCCTGTACTACAAAGGCGCCCACCAGAGCACCCTCGACCCCCTCGCCGCCCGGCGGCCCGACGGGGGGCTGTACGCCTGGGCCAGCCAGGGGGACCCGGCCGACCGACAGCTGGTCACCTCCGGCCACCCCGGCGACCACAACTCCTCCGCGGCGACGCTGCTCTCCTACGACGTCCCCCACCACGCCCCCTGGGGCTGGCGGGTCAGCGCCTACACCTGGACCAAGGGGATCGCGTCCGGCGCGCTCGCCCTGGCCACAGCCCTCGGCTTCGGCGGGCAGCTCGACTTCTCCGACCCGATGCTTCGCTACGTCGCCCCGTCTCTCGCCCTGGCATTCCTCGCGCTCACCGGCGTGCTGTTGGTCTGGGACCTGAAGCACCCGTTTCGCTTCTACCTGATCTTCACCCGCCACCACTGGAAGTCCTGGCTGGTCCGGGGGTCGTTCGTCATCGGGTTCTACGGCGCGGCGGCCAGCGCCTTCTTGGCCGTGGCGATCCTCGGCGGGCTCGGTGCGATCCCGGGCTCGGCGGCGGACCTGGCTCTCCAGGTGATCGGCGGCTTCGCCCTGGCGGGGGCGCTCGGCACCGCGTGCTACACCGCTTTCCTCTTCGCCCAGGCCAAGGCCCGCGACCTGTGGCAGAGCCCGCTGCTCCCACCCCACCTGGCGGTGCAGGCCACGCTGGCCGGCGCCGCTGCGCTCCTTGCGTTCGCCTCCGGAGGTCTCGGGTCACCCCACGCCAGGCTCGTCCTGGAGGTGACCCTGGCGGTCGCCGCCGGGCTGCACCTGACATTCGTCGCCGGGGAGCTGACCCTCACCCACCCGACGGCACACGCCCACCTCGCCGCCTCCGAGATGGCCCGGGGGCGCTTCGCCTGGGCCTTCTGGCCCGGAGTGGCAGGAGTGGCCGTCGCCGTGGCGGCCCCCTGGATCGGGGTGGTCGCCGTGCCGTTCGCCCTGATCGGCCTGCTGGCCCACGAGCACTCCTACGTCCAGGCCGGCCAGTCCGTTCCCCTCGCCTAGAGCCAGCCCTAGCCGCACTCGAGAAGGCAGCCGTCGATGCCCGCACCGCGCAGCCAGCACCAGCCCACCCCCGACCTCACCGCCCTCGGCGAGCGGGTCTCCGCCGCCCGGGCCGCGACCGAAGCCAGGGGCGAGACCTTCTACCAGGGTGCGTCCAAGACCTTCCTGGCCGGTTTCCCGCCGCCGCAGCGCTGGGACGACTGGGTCGAGCTCGATTCCAGGGCCTGGCCGGAGCGGGTGGAGCACCACTCGATGCTGGTGCCGACCACCTGCTTCAACTGCGAGTCGGCCTGCGGCCTGCTCGCCTACGTCGACCGCTCCACGCTGCAGGTCCGCAAGTTCGAGGGCAACCCGGCCCACCCCGGGTCGCGGGGCCGCAACTGCGCCAAGGGTCCGTCCACCATCAACCAGGTGACCGACCCCGACCGGATCTTGTACCCGTTGCGCCGTGCCGGGGAGCGGGGGGAGGGGAAATGGGAGCGGGTCAGCTGGGACGAGGCGCTCGACGCTCTCGCCGCCCGGCTGCGGGCGGCCATCGTCGAGGGGCGCCAGAACGAGATAATGATCCACATCGGCCGCCCCGGGGAGGACGGCTTCACCGAGCGGGTGCTGGCGTCGTGGGGGGTGGACGGCCACAACAGCCACACCAACGTGTGCTCCTCGGGCGGCCGGACTGGGTTCCAGTTCTGGACCGGGATCGACCGGCCGAGCCCCGACCACGCCAACGCCAAGGTGATCTACCTGATCAGCTCGCACCTGGAGACCGGCCACTACTTCAACCCGCACGCCCAGCGGATCACCGAGGCGCGCGCCAAGGGCGCCAAGGTGATCGTCCTCGATACCCGCCTGTCCAACACCGCCACCCATGCCGACTACTGGCTGTCGCCCCAGCCCGGCTCGGAGGCGGCGATCAACCTCGCCGTCGCCCGCCACATCATCACCACGGGGCGGGTCAACTGGGACTTCGTGCACGACTGGTGGAACTGGCAGGAGTACCTGGAAGCCCGCCGCCCGGACGGACCGCAGGACTTCGCGGCGTTCCAGGCGGCCCTCGGGGAGGAGTACGACGGCTACACCTTCGAGCTGGCCGCGGCCGAGTCGGGGATCGACGCGGCAGTCCTCGCCGAGATGGCCGAGGTGGTGGCGGGGGCGGGCACCGCCTTCTCCTGCCACTCGTGGCGCTCCGCCGCGGCGTCCAACCTCGGGGGCTGGCAGGTGAGCCGCACCGTGTTCTTCCTCGCCGCGCTCCTCGGGGCGGTGGCCACGCCGGGGGGGACCTTCCCCAACGCCTACAACAAGTACGTCCCCCGTCCGATCCATACGCCTCCCCACCCGAAGGTGTGGCAGGAGCTGTCCTGGCCGCTCGAGTTCCCCCTCGCCCAGAACGAGCTCAGCTTCCTGCTACCGCATTTCCTGAAAGACGGTCGCGGACGGCTCGACACCTATTTCACCCGCGTGTACAACCCGGTGTGGACCAACCCCGACGGCCTTTCCTGGATGGAGGTGCTCACCGACCCCGAGAAGGTCGGCTGCTACGTGGCGCTCACCCCCACCTGGAACGAGTCGGCCTACTTCGCCGACTGGATCCTGCCGATGGGCCACGCCTCCGAACGCCACGACACCCACTCCTACGAGCAGTACGACGGCCAGTGGCTCGGCTTCCGCCAGCCGGTCCTGCGCGCCGCGCGTGAGCGGCTCGGCGAGACCGTCACCGACACCCGGGAGGTGAACCCCGGGGAGGTGTGGGAGGAGAACGAGCTGTACATCGAGCTGTCGTGGAGGATCGACCCCGACGGGCGCCTCGGCATCCGCCAGTACTACGAGTCCAAGGAGCGCCCGGGCGAGAAGCTGACCGTCGACGAGTACTACGGGTGGATGTTCGATCACTCCGTGCCGGGCCTGCCCGAGGCGGCGGCCGCCGAGGGGCTGAGCGCGCTGCAGTACATGCGACGCTACGGGGCGTTCGAGATCACCAAGGGGCAGGGCGCCCTCTACGCCGAGGAGGTGCCCCCCGCCGAGCTCGAGGACCTCCACGTCACCCCCACCGGGCGGGTCTACACCTCAGCACCCAAACCGGAGTCCGACAACATCGGGCCTCTCGGCGCCCCTCCGCCTGACGACCGGGGCCGCCGCCCGGTCGGAGTCGTGGTCGACGGCACCGTCCGGAGGGGTTTCCCGACCCCGTCGGGACGCCTGGAGCTCTACTCCTCGACCATCGCCGCGTGGGGCTGGCCGGAGCATGCCCTGCCCGGCTACATCCGCAGCCACGTGCACCCCGACGAGCTGGCCCCGGACCAGATGGTGCTGTTGTCCACCTTCCGCCTCCCCACCCAGATCCACACCCGCTCGGCCAACTCCAAGTGGCTCGACGAGCTGTCCCACACCAACCCGGTGTGGATCCACCCGAGCGACGCCGGCCGCCTCGGGGTGCGCCGCACCGGCGAGCTCGTGCGGGTCAGCACCGACATCGGCTACTTCGTCGCCAAGGCGTGGATCACCGAGGGGATCCGCCCCGGGGTCGTCGCCTGCAGCCACCACATGGGCCGCTGGAAGCTCACCGGCCACGACCAGGTGAGCCCCGGTGGGATGATGGCCACCGTCGAGCTCGGTCACGACGCCGCCGGGTGGTCCATGCACGCACGCGAGCGGGTCGGCCCCTACGAGTCTGCCGACCCCGACACCCGCCGGATCTGGTGGTCGGACACCGGCGTCCACCAGAACCTGACCATGCCGGTGCACCCCGACCCGATCTCGGGGATGCACTGCTGGCACCAGGCCGTCCGGGTCAGCTCCGCCCGGCCCGGCGACAGCCACGGCGACGTGGCGGTCGACACCGAGAAGTCCCGGGAGGTGTACCGGCAGTGGATGGCGAGGACCCGCCCGGCGGGCACCTACTCCCCCGACTCGACCCGGCGCCCTGCGTGGCTCATGCGGCCCCTCAAGCCGGCCGCCGAGACCTTCTCGCTGCCCGGAGGGACCGGGAGACGGACGTGAGGCAGGCCCTGGAGCCCCGCCCGACCCCGAGGCTCGCCGGCGACGGGTCCGCTCGGAGCGCCCCCGCGCCCGGCGACCCGGGCCGCTGGGAGCTGATCCGGGCCCTCGGAGCGCTCTGCGGCGCCCCGCCGCCCGACGGGTGGGTGATCTGCGACGCCCTCGGGCTGGCCCGCTGGAGCCGGGCGGAGCACACCGGGGTGTTCGTGCTCGACCTGCCACCCCACGCGTCGATCCACCTCGGTCCCGAGGGCAAGCTCGGAGGCGTGGGCGCCGATCGCGTCGCCGGCATGTGGCGGGCGCTCGACCTCCAGCCGCCGGCGGACGCCGACCACCTCGGGGCGCTCCTCGGCCTCTACGCCGAGCTCGGCCGGGCCGGCGACGCCTGCCGGCGCGACCTCACCCGCCGGCGCCTGGAGCACGCCCGGGTCGCCCTCCTCGCCGAGCACCTCGCCTCCTGGGTCCCCGGCTACCTGGCGGCAGCCTCTACTCACCCCCCGGCCGCGGGCTGGGCCCGGCTCACCGCCTCCGCCCTGGCACGAGAGGCCGACCGCTCGGGCCTCCCCGCGGCCCTGCCTGCAGCCCTTCGCGACGCGCCTGCGGCGATCGCCGCCGGCGACGGGCTCGACGAGCTGCTCGACGCCCTCCCCGCTCCCGTGCGGACCGGGTTCGTGCTCACCCACACCGACCTGGTCGCCGCCGGACGGCAGACCGGTCTCGGGGTCCGCAGGGGCGAGCGCCGCTACACGCTGCGGGCGATGCTCGAGCAGGACCCTGCCGCCACCTTCGCCTGGCTCTCCGACCATGCCCGCCGCTGGGCCTGCCTGCACCGCGACTCCCCGCTCGCCGGCCCAGCCCGGGACTGGTGGGCGCAGCGTGCCACGCTGAGCGCCGCGGTGCTCCAAACGCTCGCCGGGGAGCCTCGCTGAGGAGCTGCAGCTGGCCGAGCCCGCTCCACGACTACCTCTGCTACCTCTGCGGGAAGTTGCCGGCCGAGCCGGCGACCGCCCGGGACGCCCCGTGGCGATCCGCGACGCGGTGGCGTCGCCACAGTCTCCTCACCTGCCGGCGCTCCTCCTCGTCGAGGCCGCCCCAGATGCCGTACTGCTGGTTGGTGGTTCGGGGCCCCCGCCTGGTTGGTGGTTCGGGGCCCCCGCCTGGTTGGTGGTTCGGGGCCCCCGCCGCCGCCGCCGGCCCAAGCCCACACCCCGATGCCGTATCGAAGCGGAGTGCCGAGCCCGGCTCTGCCAGCCGGCGTCCCAGAGCGCATGGGCGGTCGCGAGTGTCGCATAGCCGCAAAGGTCCGCCTCGGTCGTCGGGCACGGCGACGAGGCCGGGAATCGGAGAGTGGGCACCGGGGGACGCGGAGGAGCGGATCGCGCTGCCCAGTTGCCGGATCGGTTCCGACCTCGCCCCCAGGCCGATGCACGAAGGGTGCAGCTCGCCTGGAAGGCCTCAAGAGCTCACCCTCAGTGGGCGACGTCGCCGCGAACGCGCCGCCTACAGTTGCCGTACCCTCCGACGTCGCCCAGACGTTACCGGTGGGGCCGCATACGAGGACCACGGACGCCGACACGCCAGTACTCCGGCGGAGCAGACGCACTACAGGCGGACAGGAGTCGCCCGGTTCCTGGCGCAGCAAAGGCTGAACGCGATGTGGGAAGGGTCGCCCCCGGACGACACTCTGCGGGCTTGCCGCGCCGGTCTCCAACTCCCGATCCGTGCCGAGCAGCATGCCACTCATTCCTGCGCTGCCGTCCGGCACAACGCCATCCCGCTCCCCCGCCCCCGGGCGCCGGACTGCTCCCGTCCGGCAGCATCCTGGGCCCACTCACGGGCGAGTCGCGTCGTGGACGTCTAGTGGTATGCTCTACGTTGACTCTAGAGGTGAGGTGCCTCTGGACACTTAGAGGAGGATCAGCTATGGCAATGGCAACGTCCCCGATGTTGGTGGAACACGGCCAGCGAGAGACGCGTGCCGCAGAGCGCGCCGACACACCCGAGCGACGCAGAGCTTCCTGGCTGGCGCGAGTCGGCGAGCTGCTCTGGTACCTCTTCGGCCCACCCTGCCCGCGCTAGTAGAGTCCGACCGCCGAGCGAGCAGGCCGGGTCACCGACCCCGCCGACCTGCCGCCGGAGAAGACCGCGTACGCGATGCGCGACCTGGGGGGACGGCGACAGGGCTCCCACCACCATGTCGCCCGGCCACCCCCGGTCAGCCGCGGGCCCGACCCGGTCATCGCAGCCACCCGGCCGCACCCGGCCCCGGCCGCCCGACTCCCGGCCACCCGGCCGCACCCGGCCCCGGCCGCCCGACTCCCGGCCACCCGGCCGCACCCGGCCCGAGTCCTGCGCCCACGAGCCGCTCCTCGACCGCGGCGCTCAACACCAGCCACCGACGCCGGCACAAGCCCACCCCAGCAGCCCTCCCACCTACCCGGCACCGCCACGCCGGCGTCCGCGTCGACCGCCAG
>JAJZWW010000151.1 GCA_021846485.1 Actinomycetes bacterium | reverse complement strand
GCTCGTCGCCGAGCTGCACGAGCTGACCCACCAAGCAGTTGAAGCCGACTCTCGCCGTCGGGGACGTCCTGGCCGCTCGGGGTCACGCCCGCGTGAGTAGGCAGACCTCAAAAGTGCGAAACTCCACAGCTGAGTGACCGCTCCATAATGTCAGGCTGGTCCGGAGTAGGCGGGCGTGGAGCGGCTACAGCCCTGCGACCTCATGCGTGGCCTCCGGCGGCTCGGGCTCGACGACGTGACGGTGGGCTGGTTGCCAGTTGCCCGGCGTAGGACGGCGTGGGGTGGCCCGGTCGGGCTGTTCGAGGCGCCGCCGGGCGACCTGGAGGGCCCAGCCGAGGCGCTGCTCGCCCGGGCAGCGGCGGCGTGCTGGCCGGCGGCTTGATGCCAGCGCCGCCCGGCGGCGGCGGCCGCCTGGTCGAGATCATGGAGCGTGGTCTCGAGGCCGCTGACCTCCTGCTCGACCCGTCCTCGTTCGGCGGCGACGAGTGGGCGAGCCGGTCCTCGGTGGCGGTGGCGGTGGCGGTAGCGGTGGGCTTGACGGCGTTCCCTCCACCCTCCGGAGCTCCGGAGCGCGCGGCATGCTTGAGCTGGCCGAGCCGTGAGTCAGCAAGGGCAGCTTGACAGGCGGCGTCACCGATCGGGCCCGTCTTGTAGGCGCTCGCGATCACGGCCAGGTCAGTTGACGGTGTCGACAAGCTCGGCGAGGCGCTGGCGGGCCTGGGCGAGCGCGGCTCGGACGGTTTTGGCCTGCTGTGGGGGCGTGGGTGGCGGTCCGGGGCGGGTGGCGGTCGCGAGGAGCCGGTCCCGGGCGTGGCGGAGGGCGACGATCCCGGCCAGTTCCCGCTCCCCGACCTTCTGCGGGTCGCTGGGGGTGGGGCGGACGGTGTCGATCGCCCAGATGGGGGTGCGCCGGGTGACCCAGTCCCGGGCGAGGTCTTCTCTCGCCTGGTCGAGGTCGTCGGCGACCACGTAGACGCTCGAGGCATGCCGGGCGCGGCTCATGGCCACATACGCCAGCTAGCGTCCGCCGCCGTCTGCGTAGAGGTGGGCGCGGTCGACAGTCGAGCCTTGGAAGCGGTGCACGGTGGTCGCGTAGGCGTGCGCGAAGCGGTCCGGACCCAGCTGGCCGGGGCGGAGGGTGACCTCGCGGTCGTCCTCAGTGCACACGATGACCATCCCGGCGTTGACGTCGACGGTAGTCACGGTGGCTCGCTGGGAGGTGACCAGCCCTGCTACGTGATCGGGGGTGAGGGCGACGACCCGATCCCCGGCCCGATACGCCACGCCGTCCACCTCGAACTCCGAACCGGTGAGCCGGCCGGTGGCGGTCATCCAGGCCCGGGCCGGGTGTTGAGCTCGCAGCCCACCTTGCGCGCCGAGCGGTGGTGAGACGAGACGACCCCCTCATCGTCAACCGGCACGGACGGCCGGTCAACCGGGACGGGTTCCGGGCCAGGGTCGTGCGCCCGGCCCTGCGCGCCGCGGGACTGCCCGAGAGCCTGCGGACCTACGACATCCGCCACAGCCACGCGAGCCTGCTGATCGACGACGGCGCCAACGTGCTCGCCGTGGCTCAGCGGATGGGTCACTTTTCTGGGGTGCCGAATCTGTGCAGGAGTGTGCGCCTGAGCCGGTCATCGGAGCTCCGGCAGAGGCCTTTCTGCCAACCGTGCCCCACGGGCGAACTGTGAACGGGCCTGGTCAGGCACCTTTCCTTCTCTGCCGCCTTTTCTGGTGCACAGCTGTGCATGACGTACTCACCCAGCTCAGTGGCCACAGCGCACACTCGCGACCCCAGAAAAACCCACACCGACCCGGGCGTCACCCCCTCGGGTCTACGGCCACCTCTTCGAAGGCGCCCAGCGCGACCTGACGGTGACGGACCGCCTCGACCGCCGGCGGGCGTCCACACCACCCCGCTCCCCAGCGGACGTGCGCGAGCTGCGCACTCGCCCGTCGACGGGATCATGAACATCGGCCACCCGGGAGCCCGAGGCGGCGAGCCCGCCACTCGGACCCGGCGGCAGCGGCTCCCGGGACTACGATGACTGTCCTGAGCCAGCAACACGCAACCGCATCCTCGGCCTTGGAGGAGTTGGCGCGCGATCAGCACGCCACTCCTGTCCGCGCCATCGAGGAGTTCCGCGTCGAGGTCTGGGACTCCGACGAGGAACCGGACGAGTTCCTCGTCGACTGGCGGGCCGCTCGCAGCGCCTCGCCGAGCCGAGACCCGCCGATGGCGGACGTGGTGATCGACACCGACGTCGCGTCGTACCTCCAGAGGAGCAGCGAGCCGGCCTGGGTCCGTGACCACGTGCTCGGCGCCCGTGCGTGGCTGACCTTCGTCACCGTCGGAGAGCTGTCCAAGTGGGCCCACCTGCGCAACTGGGGCCCGGTCAGGCAGGCGAGGCTCGAGGGATGGATCGCCGGGCGCCCGGTCATCCCCTGCGACCGGGACATCGCCCGAGTGTGGGGACGCCTCGCGGCCGGCGCCCAGCGGCGCGGCAGACCCCGGCCGCAGAATGACACCTGGGTCGCTGCCTGCTGCATCCGGCTCGGCGTGCCCCTCGTCACGCTCAACCGCGGTGTCAGCCGTGACGTCGTGACCGCGGTCAGCCAAGGCGCACGGTCAATCCTTCGGCGACACTGTCGATCCGGCCCTGGGAGTCGAGGAGGTCGAGGACGGTGAAGCGGGACCTCATCCGGTTGGCGAAGCGCACCGTGGCCCGGAGCGTCGGCGGGTCGAGGTGGAACCCGGCCGACGTGGCGGGGTCCGGGCCGCTCGCGGGGACGCCGAGAGCCCGCAAGGCGGCCGAGACCGGGGCGAAGGCGTCGGTCACCGACTCAAGCCGCCTCCGGGCTTCGGCGAGGGCGGCGGCCGGGGGAGGCCATCGCGCCGCCGAGGACCGCCACAGCTCGGCCTTCTCGCTGCGGACCAGGCCGGACTGCTCAGCGACGGCGAGATCCCCGAGCCAGGGATCCTCGTCGGCGGAGCGGCGGCCAGGAGGGGATCGCAGCTCGCCGTCCAGATGGCCCAGGGCGTCGCGCTGCAGGCGCATGACCGCGGCGGTGGCGTGGGCGACCTGCAAGCCGTGGGGGGCGTGGGGGCGCAGCCCCCGGTAGGCGAGCAGATCCCAGAAGTGCGAGAAGTGGTGCTCGGCGCCGCTCGCCGGTCGGGAGCTGCCCATCATGGCCATGGCGATCCCGGACTCGACGAGGCCGGTGATGAGCGTCGAGACGCCGTCCTCGTCGCCGGCGAGGAGCCTTCCGGGGTCCTGCGCGCACCGCTCCAGCGGTCCCGCCACCCGATCGGCGACGACCGGGCAGTAGGCCTCGCCGGTCACCGCCTCCGACAGCACCCAATCGAAGCGGGCGGTGACCTTGCCGAGCAGATCGCCGAGACCCCACGAGATCATCTCCGCCGGGGCGGCGGCCAGCACCCGGAGGTCGGCGAAGATGCCGAGCGGGGCGTGCGCCGGGAAGGTGACCTTCGAGCCGTCGAACTGCATGGCGGCCACGCTCGAGGCGTACCCGTCCATCGATGCGGCGGTCGGAACCGACACGTAGCCGACGGATTCCAGGTGGGTGGCATAGCGGGTGATGTCGTTGAGCGTCCCGGAGCCGGCGACGACGGCGCCGTCGGGCGCGCCCGAGCGGAGGCCGGCCCGCACCTGCTCGGCGGCGGCCCGGTCGGCGACGAGACCGGTCCGATGGGGGAAGCTGCAGCGGGTGACCCGCCGCCCGGCGCCGGCCAGTCGCCGTGCCAGGGTGTCGGCGATCGCCTCGTCGGTGTTGGCGTCGGAGACCAACACGACGTGGCTCCAGGCGCGCTCACCGAGGAACGCGCCCAGGGCGTCGAGGGCGTCGCCCCCGACCACGACCCGCGTGGAGGGCTCGGGGTGCGTGCGGCCGCACCCGGGGCAGGTGCCGGCCGGATCGGTCGTGCCGGCCCCCCGGCGGGCGCTCACCCCCTGCCGCTCCCCGCCACCGGGTCGCCCTCCCCGCCCCCCTGGCCGTAGGTGGCTCCCGGCCCGTGCTTGCGGGAGAAGTGCTTGTCGCGCACGTGGGCGGGCAGCGGGCCGGTGCCGGGGGCGAGCTGATAGGTGAGCAGCGCCATGCGGGCTACCTCCTCGAGGGTCGCCGCCACCTCGACCGCAGCTTTCGGGTCGGCGCCCCAGGCGAAGGGCCCGTGGCCGGGCGCCAGCACCGCCGGCACCCGGGCCGGCCCCTGGTCGCCGACCGCCTCGACCAGGATGGTCCCGGTCGACTCCTCGTAGCTGCCCGCGACCTCGGCCTCGCTGAGGGCCCGGGCGACGGGCACGGCGAGCGGGGCCAGGTCGGCATGGGTCGTGCCGAGCACCGGGATCTCCCGGCCGGCCTGGGCGAAGGCGGTGGCATGGGTGGAGTGGGTGTGGACCACCCCGCCGATGTCGGGGAAGCTGCGGTACAGCTGCAGGTGGGTGGCGGTGTCGCTCGACGGGCGGAGCCGGCCCTCGAGCACGGTGCCGTCCAGGGCCACGGCGACGAGGTCCTCGGCGCGCAGGCGTTCGTACGGGACGCCGCTCGGCTTGATCACCATCACTCCCGCCGCCCGGTCGATCCCGCTCACGTTGCCCCAGGTGAGGGTGACTAGGCCGTAGCGGGGGAGCAGGAGGTTGGCCTCCAGCACCGCGGCCCGCAGCTCGGCCAGCCCTAGCACCGCCCTCCTCCCTTCGGGCACGCCGACGCCCCGGGGGCTGCGGCGCCTCACCGTGCACCCGCCGGGAACAGCCGGTAGTAGGCGTCGTTCCATCGCAGCTCCTGGCGGAAGCGCCCCGGCTCGGTGGAGGCGTCGATGCGGACCAGCTCGACCCCCATGATCTCGGCCAGGTCGGCCAGGGCCTCGGGGCTGACCGCCGAGCTGAGGACCGTGTGGTGGGGCCCGCCGGCGGTGAGCCAGCACTCCGCCGACGCGGCCAGGCTCGGCGCCGGCTCCCACACCGCTCGGGCGACGGGCAGGCGGGGGAGCGGCTCGTCGGGTGGCACCACCTCGATGTCGTTGCACACCAGGCGCAGCCGGTCGCCGAGGTCGAGCAGCCCGACGACGATCGCCGGTCCGGGGGCGGCGTCGAAGACGAGGCGCACCGGGTCGTCCCGACCGCCGATCGACAGGGGGTGGATCTCGCAGCTCGGCCGGCCGCCGGCGATGCTCGGGCACACCTCGAGCATGTGGGCGCCGAGGATCTTCGGCTGGCCGGGGCCGAGGTGGTAGGTGTAGTCCTCCATGAACGAGGTCCCGCCCGGCAGGCCCTCGCCCATCACCTTCAGGATCCGCAGCAGCAGAGAGGTCTTCCAGTCCCCCTCGGCGCCGAAGCCGTAGCCGTCGTGCATGAGGCGCTGCACCGAGATCCCGGGGAGCTGGCGGAGCCCCCCGAGATCCTCGAAGTTGGTGGTGAACGCCTCGAACCCGCCGGCCCCGAGGAAGGCGCGCAGGCCCGCCTCGATCCGGGCGGCGTCACGCAACGACCGGTGCCGGTCGCCGCCGCTCGCCAGCTCCGGGGCCAGGTCGTAGCGCTCGGTGTACTCGCCGATCAGCGCGTCGACCTCGCCGGGGCCGGCGGCGTCGACCGCGGCCACGAGGTCGTTGACCCCGTAGGCCTTGACCGCCACGCCGAGACGGATCTGGGCCTCGACCTTGTCGCCGTCGGTGACCGCCACGTCGCGCATGTTGTCGCCGAAGCGGGCCATCCGCAGCGACCGAGCGGCGGCAGCGCCGAGGGCGGCGCGCATCCACTCGCCGATCCGGGACCGTACCGCCGGGTCGCCGGCGTGACCGACGACGGTCTTGCGCCGAACACCCATCCGGGTCTCGAGGTAGCCGAACTCCCGGTCGCCGTGGGCGGCCTGGTTCAAGTTCATGAAGTCCATGTCGATGCTGTCCCAGGGCAGGGACCGGTTGATCTGGGTATGCAGGTGCAGCAAGGGTTTGCGTAGCGCGTCCAGCCCGGCGATCCAGGACTTCGCGGGGGAAAAGGTGTGCATCCAGGCGAGGACCCCGACGCAACCGTCGGTCCCGGTGGCGTCGAGGCAGGCCCGCCGAATGGCGTCGGCGTCGGTCAACACCGGTCGCCATTGGACGTCCACCGGTAGCTCCCCGGCGTCGTTGAGCATGGCGACGATCCGCCGGGACTGCTCCTCGACCTGCCGGAGGGTCTCCTCGCCGTAGAGGGCTTGGCTGCCGGTGAGGAACCAGCAGGTCGGCCGCTCGTCGGTGACGGTCATGCATGGCCTCCGTGGGTCGCGTTGCGAATGCGGCGGAGACGGTGGAGCACGTCGTTGCCGCCCCGGCCGAAGTGATCGTGGAGCTGCTGGTACTCGTCGTAGAGGGCGTCGTAGGCGGAGGCGGCATCGGGGCGCGGCTCGAAGGCCCGCTCGACCCTGCGGCCCATCGCCTCGGCGGCGGTCGGGACGTCGGGGTGGGCGCCGGCGGCGACGGCGGCGTGGATGGCGGCACCGAGCGCCGGGCCCTGGTCGGTGCCGATGAGCGAGATCGGCCGGCGGAGGACGTCGGCGTAGGTCTGCATCAAGAAGCGGTTCTTCACCAGGCCACCCGCGGCCGTGAAGGTGCGAACCGCGACGCCGGCGGACTCGAACGCCTCGACGATCCTCCGGGTCCCGAAGGCGGTAGCCTCGACCAGCGCCCGGTACACGTCCTCGGGGCGGGTGGCGAGCGTGAGCCCGACGATCACGCCGGACAGCTCGTGGTCGACCAGCACCGAGCGGTTGCCGTTCTCCCAGTCCAGCGCGACGAGCCCGTGGGCACCGACCGGCTGCGCGGCGGCGAGCTCGGTCAACCGCTCGTGGGCGTCGGTACCGCCCCCCGTGATCCGCTCGGCCCACCAGGCGAAGATGTCGCCGACCCCGCTCTGGCCGGCCTCGAAGCCCCACAGGCCCTCGATGATCCCACCCTGGACACAGCCGCACATGCCGTCCACGTCGGCGGGATGTGCGGCTGACATGACGTGGCAGGTCGAGGTGCCCATCACCGCGACCAACTCGCCCGGCCCGGTCGCCTTGGCTGCCGGTGGGGTGACATGGGCGTCGACGTTGCCGGCGGCGACCGCAAGCCCCGCCGGCAGACCGGTCAGCGCGGCGGCTGCGTCGGTGAGTGAGCCGGCTCGCGACCCGAGCGGGGACAGCGGGTGGTCGACCTTGGAGGTGTAGAAGTCGGCGAAGTCCGGGTGGAGGGCGGCGAGGTACTCCGGCGAGGGGTAGGTCCCGTCCTGGAACAGGCCCTTGTAGCCGGCGGTGCAGGCGTTGCGGGTCTCGGCCCCGCAGAGCTGCCAGACGATCCAGTCGGCCGCCTCGATGAAGCGGTCGGCGATCCGGTAGATCTCCGGCGCCTCTTCCAAGAGCTGGAGAGCCTTGGCGAGCTGCCACTCCGAGGAGATCCGCCCCCCGTAGCGGGCCAGCCACCGCTCACCTTTCTCCGCGGCGGTGGTCGTGATCCGGTCGGCCTGGGCCTGGGCGGCGTGGTGC
>JAJZWW010000150.1 GCA_021846485.1 Actinomycetes bacterium | reverse complement strand
CGGTAGCGCTCGGCGAACTGGCTGTAGGCGTAGCCCTGTGACCTCGACGCTGCTCAGCCCGTCGACTACGTCGCCGAGCGCGACGCCGACAAGGCGCCCGAGGACCGGGGGACGTACCGGATCCTCGAAGACACCATGGTCCTGACCGGCAAGACGAAGAGCGACCTGGCTCTGGATCTGCGCAGGGTCTTCGTGTGGTCCTCGGCTCGAGCAGGCGCCGCCGACAACGCCCGGGCGAAGAAGCTCGAGCGGGCCCGAGAGGACCTGGAGCGCCTCGGGCGCGGGCTCAGCGGCCGCTACTACCGGACCGAGAAGCACGTCACCGACCGCATCGCGGTGATCGCCAAGCATCGGTGAAACTACAAGTCTCAGCCGCCCGTGTCCAGTCCGCTGCAAGGAGCCCCTCCAGGCAGCGGTGCTCGCACCCGCCGCCAGCTCACCCAGCCCCAGCTGACCCCTGGTTCACCGAATACGTACGATCCGTCACCTTCGCGGGAACATCAGCTACCGAAGAGACACTTCCCTGCTGGACTGTTTCATCCTCGAACCGCGAGGTGAGTGCTGGTCGAAAGGGGGAGTCCAGCAGGCAAGTTCCTTCTCTGTAGCTCGGCGTCCGCGCCCGAGCGGGCTGGGGCGCCTCCCCGCCGCCGTCGGCCAGACTGCCGGCGTGGAAACGCTCCCGACCGAGGCTCCGCGGCGAGCGGCGGGTGCCGGCCCCGTGCTGTTCGACTGCGACGGCACGCTCGTCGACTCCGAGCTGATCGCCGCCGCGGTGACCGCCGAGCTGCTCGGCGCGCGGGGGGTCCCCCTCGACGCAGCCGCGGTGCTGGAAAGCTTCACCGGACTGTCGGCGGCGAGCACCAAGACGCTGGTCGCCGAGCGCTTCGGGGTGGTGCTCGGCCCGGACTTCGACGCCGACAAGCGCGCCCGCCTGGATGCCGCCTTCACCGCCGGCCTGCGCGCGGTGCCCGGCGTGCCCGGGCTGCTCGCCGCCCTGGCCGGCGCCGGCCGGCCGATGTGCGTGGCTTCGTCGAGCAGCCCGCAGCGCATCGACCACTCGCTGGCCACCGCAAGCCTCGACGCCTACTTCCCCCCGGCGCGACGCTTCTCCGCGGCTATGGTCGAGCGCGGCAAACCGGCGCCCGACCTGTTCCTCCTCGCCGCATCCCGGCTCGGTGCCGGGACGGAGAGTTGCACCGTGGTCGAAGACAGCCCCTACGGGGTGGAGGCCGGCGTGGCCGGCGGGATGACCGTGATCGGCTTCACCGGCGCCGCTCATGCCAGCCCCGACCTGGTTGGACGGCTCGACCGGGCAGGCGCGACCGCGGTGGCCGCCGACGCCACTGGGCTCGCCCGGTTGCTCGACCAGGCCGGCCGGCGCCGGCCGTAGCCAAGCTAGGCTAGGTCGAGCTAGGTCAGCTGCGGGCCGGTGGTCTCCACCGAGTCGGGGGCCGGGTTACCGGGACCGCGGATGACCCGGACCACCTCCTCGGCGCTCCCGGGTCGCACGAGGGCGCTCACCAGGTCCCCCGCATGGATCGCCGTGTCGCCGGTGGCGAAGACCAAGTCGGTGCCCCGCTGCAGGCTCACGATCACCGTCCCCTCGGGCAGATCGGCGTCGCGGAGGGGCACCCCGACCACCGGCGAGCGCGGGCCGGCCCGCTCTTCGAGGGCCACGGCGCCGGAGCTCACCCGGCGCAGGGTGCCGGCACTCGAGCTCATCGCCTCCTGGTAGCCGCGAACCACGTCCTGGATGGCGACGATGCCAACCACGTGGCGGCGACCATCGGCGACTGCCGTCCAGCGTCCGTTGCCCTGGGTGATCGCCTCGAGAGCGGTGTCCAGGCGGGCGTTGACCGGCACAGGGGCGGTGGTGGCGTCGACGTGGCGGCCGACGCGCACCTCGTCGCGGCGCCCGTCGAGGCGCTGGGCGCTGACCGTGCCCACGTAGTGGCCCCGCTCGTCGACCACCGGCGCGGCCGACACGTCGGCCTCCTGCATCCGGCTGCGGGCCTCCTCGGCGGTCTCCGAGGCGGCCAGGACCAGCCGGGGCTGGGTCATCACCGATCGGACAGGGATGCCGGCCACGAGAGGCAGACCGAAGTGGAGCCGGGCAGACGGGGAGTCCGCCCGGGTGTGCAGCTGGGCCCGGTAGATGCTGTCGTCGGCCCGGCGGACGATCAGCGACGCCAGGGCGACGGCAACCAGCGCGGGAGCCAGGAGGGTGATCGTCCCGGTCATCTCGGCGACCATCAGCATCACCGCCACCGGCGCCCGGGAGATCGACCCGAAGCACGCCATCATCCCGACGATCACGAACGCTCCCGGGTCGTGTGGCACCAGATGGGGGAAAGCGGGCTCGAGCAACCGCCAGACCGCCGCACCGCTGAACGCGCCGATCACCATCCCCGGCCCGAACACCCCGCCCGAGCCCCCGGTACCGATCGACAGGGAGGTGGCGAGGATCCGGGCGAAGGGCAGGGCGAGCACGGCATAGAGCGGGAGGTGGAGCAGTTCGGGGCCGAGGCTCTTCTGCACCCAGCCGTAGCCGGTGCCGAGGACCTCGGGGAGGGCCAGGCCGAGCGCCCCGACCGCCAGCCCGCCGAGGGCCGGCCGGAGCTTGGCAGTGAAGGGGAGGCGGTGGGCTAGGCGGACCGCGCCGTAGAAGCCCCGCGAATAGCCGAGGGCCACCAGGCCGGCGACGACCCCGATGATCGCGAACCAGGCCAGGTCGACCGGCCGGTCGTAGCGGTAGGTCCCGGCCACCGCGAACAGCGGCCTGAAGCCCTCCACCGCACCGAAGATCGTGTAGGCGACGATCGACGCGATCGCGCCCGGGAGGATCGCGGCGAACTCGAAGTCGTCGCGGTACACGATGTCCGCGGCAAGCACCGCCCCGCCGAAGGGAGCAGAGAAGATCGCTCCGATGCCCGACCCGATCCCCACCGACACGGCGATGCGCCCGTCGCCCGGCGACAGGTCGAAGATGCGGGCCAGGAACGACCCGAACCCGGCGCTGATCTGCGCCGTCGGACCCTCCCGGCCGCCCGAGCCCCCCGAGCCGATGGTGAGCGCGGAGGCGACGATCTTGACCGCCACGGCCACCAGCCGGATCCCGCGGGGGTTCTCGTGGATGGCGGTGATCGCCGCGTCGGTGCCGTGACCCTCGGCCTCGGGGGCGAAGGTGTACACCAGCCAGCCCGACGCCAGCCCGCCGAGACCGACCACCAGGGGGAGCGCCCACGGCCGGGCGAAGTGGGCCGAGCCGGCGAGACCCCCCTCCCCCGCCGGGGTCGGCACCTGGTAGCCGACGAGGATCCCGAGGAACAGCTTGGTGGCGTAGGCCAGGCTCTCGTAGAACACCACCGCCCCGAGGCCGGCGATCACCCCGATCATCGCGCCGAGGATCAGCCACTTCACCCAGTAGTCCGACGAGTTGACCAACCCGCCGACCCGGCTGCCGACCGCCCGCCACGCGCTCGGCCGCAAGGCCGCCGCTGTGCCGCCGGGCGGGGGGTCGGCCCCGGCCGGCGCCCCTGCACCGGAGCCTGCTGCGGGCTCCCCGGTCACCCCGCCACCCTCCAGCGACGGCGGTCGGGGGAAGCTGGCGGCATCGACCCTGACCCTACCGGGGGGCCTCGCCCCTTCGCGACCGTGGCGCCGGCGGCGTCGAGTACCTTCTCGACAGGCTGGCTCGGCGCCAGGATCGACCACGACCGGGAGGGGCGGGATGACGCCCGAGGGGTACCTGGACAGCTCCGGCCGGGCGGACCGCCTGGCGGGGGGCTCCCGCCGCGTACCGGTCGAGACGCCGGCGGGCACGTTCTCGGTGTGGACGAAGCGGACCGGCAACAACCCCGAGCTGACCCTGCTCCTGCTGCACGGCGGCCCGGGCGCCACCCACGAGTACCTCGAGGCGTGCGACAGCTTCCTGCCGGCCGCCGGCGTCGAGTACTACTACTACGACCAGCTGGGGTCCGGCCGATCCGACCAGCCCGACGACCCGTCCCTCTGGGACCTGGAGCGCTTCGTCGACGAGGTCGAGCAGGTCCGCCGGGCGCTCGGCCTCGACCGGGACAGCCTGGTGGTCCTCGGGCACTCCTGGGGCGGGATCCTCGCCATCGAGTACGCCCTCGCCCACCAGGACCACCTGCGGGGGCTGGTGATCTCCAACATGATGGCCAGCGCGCCCGCCTACACCGCCTACGCCCACGAGGTCCTCATGCCCGCGATGGACCAGGCGGTGCTCGCGGAGATCCTCGGCTACGAGCAACGAGGCGAGACCGATGACCCCCGCTACATGGAGCTACTGTTCGAGCACTACTACACCGAGCACACCATCCGGATACCGGTAGCGGACTGGCCCGACCCCGTCGTCCGGGGTCTCGGCCACATCAACCCGGCGATCTACGTCCCCATGCAGGGCCCGAGCGAGATGGGCATGAGCCCCAAAGCGAGCCTGGCGCACTGGGACCGGGTGGGAGACCTCGCCCGCATCGGGGTCCCGACGCTCGTGATCGGCGCCCGCCACGACACCATGGACCCGGCCCACATGGAGATGATGGCCGGACGCCTCCCGAGGGGCAGCCACCTCCACTGCCCGGAGGGCAGCCACCTGGCGATGTACGACGACCAGGACACCTACTTCACCGGGCTGGTGTCCTACCTCCGAGACCTACCCGCTCGGGAAGCCCTGCCGCCCCTGGGCGGCGGGGCGGGGCAAGGCGGCTGGGCCCCGGGCCCGACGGAGTAGTAGGCTCCGCAGCGCACCCATGCTCGCCTCCACCATCCTCCCCGCCGCGACGGTCGTGCACATGGGGCGCGAGCCGGCGGTCGACCTTCGCCACCTGCTGCTCGCCTGGAGCTGGGGGCCGTTCACCGTCGGAGTGGACGTGGTGCTCGTCGCGGTCGCCGCATGGTACGTGCGGGCGGTGGACCGCCTCGACGCCCGGGGACGGACCTGGTCGCCGTGGCGGACCGTGGCGTTCCTCGCCGGCCTGGCCTCGGTTTGGGTGGCGCTCTGCTCGTCGGTCGCCACGTACGCGGGCTACACCTTCGTCGCCCACATCGTCCAGCACCTGATGCTCATGGTCGTCGCGCCACCCCTCGGGGCGCTCGGGGCACCAATGACCCTCCTGCTGCAGACCTCCCCACGGCGGCGCAAGACGCTCCTGCTCGGGGCGCTCCACTCCCGGGCGTTCGCCGTGGTCCGCCACCCGGTCACGGTGTTCTTCTTGTACTACCTGTCGATGTACGCCTTCTTCCTGTCCCCGGCGCTCGGTTACGCCATGGCGCACATGTGGCTCATGGACCTGATCAACCTCGGGTTCCTCTTCGGGGCCACCCTGTTCTGGTGGCCGATGGTCGGTGTGGACCCGATCCCCGGGGGGCGACCGAGCCCGGGGCTGCGGTTCATCAACCTCGGGATCGGCGTGCCGCTCGAGTCGTTCCTCTCGATCGCCATCATGTACCAACGGACCACCCTCGCCCCGATGTACACCCTCGCCAGCTCCCACCACGGAGGGGCGGTCCTGTGGGTGGCCAGTGAACTGGCGACCGTCGTGGCCGGCGTGCCGATCTACCTGGAGTGGGTCCGCTCCGACGCCCGCCTGGCCCGCCGGCTCGACGCCCGGCTCGACTCCGGCGAGGCGCTGCCGGCCCCGCCTCCGGCGGGAGCGGGGATGGCCGCCACCCTGCGCTCCTTGCGCCGGGGCTGACCGCCGGCCGGGCCCCGGGGCTCAGCTCGGCTCGGCCCGGACCGCCTCGACGGCGAGCTCGCCGGCGGAGGCCCGCTGGCGCAGCACCTTCTTGTCGAACTTGCCGACGGAGGTCTTCGGGACCGCGTCCAAGAATGCCCAGCGCTCGGGCAGCCACCAGCGGGCCACCCGGTCGGCGAGGAACCGGCGGAGGTCCTCGGAGGTCACCTCCGCCCCCTCCCGGCGGACGACCACCGCCAGGGGGCGCTCCCCCCACTTGTCGTCGGGCACGCCGATCACGGTGGCCTCGGCGACGTCGGGGTGGCTCATGATCCCGTTCTCCAGCTCCACCGAGGAGATCCACTCACCCCCCGACTTGATCACGTCCTTCAGTCGATCGCTGATCCGCAGGAAACCGCGGGAGTCGACGCTGCCGATGTCGCCGGTACGCAGCCAGCCGTCGTGGAACTTCTCCGGAGCGGGGTCGAAGTGGTAGCCGCCGGTGATCCACGGGCCCCGCACCTCGATCTCGCCGGTGGTCGCCCCGTCCCAGGGAGCCTCACTGCCGTCGTCGGCGATGATGCGGACCTCGACGCCGGGGACGATCCGACCGGTCGCCAGCCTCCACGAAGGGTCGTCGCGCGCTGCGCCCCGGGGCGGCACGCTCACCGCGCAGACAGGGCTCGTCTCGGTCATTCCCCACCCCTGGAACACGAGGATCCCGAGCTCGTCGTAGCCGGTGACGAGCTTGGGGGGCAGAGCGGCGCCACCGGAGATCAGGCCCCTCAGAGCCGACAGGTCGAGCTCGGGATGCTCTCGCAGGTAGCCGAGCACTTCGCTCCAGATGGTCGGCACCCCCGCCGACACCGTGGCCCGGGTCGACGCGAGGAGGCGTGCGAGGGGCTCGCCCTGCAAGAAACGGGAGGGCATGACCATGTCGGAGCCGTGCATCCAGGCCACGAAGGGCCAGCCCCAGGCGTTGACGTGGAACATCGGCACGACCACCAGCGCCCGGTCCCGGTCTCCGAGCGGCAGGTCGGGCGCGGCGTTGTTGTAGGCGAACGCGTGCAGCCAGGTGGAGCGGTGGCTGTACACGACCCCTTTGGGGTCGCCGGTGGTGCCGCTCGTGTAGCACATGGCCGCCGCTGCCCGCTCGTCCAGCTCGGGCCACTCCACACCTCCCGGCTCCGCGGCGAGCAGCTCCTCGTAGTCGAGCACCTCCGCGCCGAGCTGGCCGACGATCGACGCCTCGACCGGCGCGCCGTCCTCGACGACCACGTAGCGCTCGACGGTCTTCATCTCGCCAGCCACCCGGGCGAGCAGGGGCAGCACGGTGGAACCCACCACCACGACCTTGTCCTCGGCCTCGTTGACCACGTGAGCGAGCTGCTGGGGGAACAGCCGTAGGTTGAGAGTGTGCAGCACCGCTCCGAGGGCGGGCACCGCGAAGTAGGCCTCGAGGTGCTGCTGGTCGTTCCACATGAAGGTGCCGACGGTGTCGCCCTCCCCTACGCCGAGCCTCCGGAGAGCGGCAGCAAGGCGCTCCACCCGCGCGGCCACCTCGGCGAAGCTCGCCTCACGGCACGCCTCCCCGTCGAAGGTGAGGACCCGGGAGTCCGAGTGCACCCGGGCGCCGTGACGGAAGATCGCCGGGATGGTGAGCTGGGCGTCCTGCATGGTCGCGCGCACTGATCCTCCTCCGGCTCTCCCGGGCGGGCCGTTCCCCCCCGCGGAGCCGTCCCCCCATCCTCCCGCACGCCGCGGGCGAACGGCCAGCGTCGACACTGCCGGCGTCGGCGCGACGGGCGCGGCACGGAGGGCCGGGCGGGCC